>DATGHT010000350.1:0-7690 GCA_035307865.1 Candidatus Eremiobacteraceae bacterium
CAAGCGCGTCCAGCAGCGCGGCTACATATGCCGGCTCGTAGCTCAAGTCGAGGTCAAGCGTCACGATATAGTCGCCGCCGGCGCGCGCGAAACCGGTTTTGAGTGCCGCGCCCAACCCGCGGTTGCGCCCGTGATGGCACACGTGCACGCCGGATCTGGCCGCCGCGAAGGCATCCGCCACCGTGCCCGTCTGGTCGCTGCTGCCGTCATCCACCAGCACGAGTTCGAAGCGATAGGCGGCTTGCAAACCTGTGAGGTAGTTCAGCAACTCGTCGAGGTTGCGCTCGATGATCCCGGCTTCGTTAAAAGCGGGGACGACGAGGCTCACCAGTGGCCGGTCAGACTCCATAAAAACCCTAGAAATCCGTCACTTCCTTGTTGTCCCGGACAGTCCAGTCCAGTGTACAGCAGTGCGCCGAATCACACGAGTGACCATCGAGCAGCGGCGCGGGGCCGGGGGTCTCAGGCCTGGGCGCACGCTTGGGTACCGAACTGCTCACCGGCATGGGACTGAGCCAACGCGTATGCCGTCTTTGGGAAGCGAAGCGGGCGGGCGGCGCGGAATTGTTTGCCTAGCGCCGATAATTGGAACGTGGTTTTTCGGACGTGCCTGGAGTTAGGGCACGATTAGGGTAAAGGGATTACATGGCACACGCAATCTGGACGGGCTCGATCAATTTCGGGCTTGTCACCATTCCCGTCAAGCTCTACACGGCCGTACGCGGTAACGAGCTGCACTTCAACTTCTTGCACGACAAGGACAAAGGCCGCATCAATAACGTGCGCGTTTGCAGCGTGTGCGGCAAGAAAGTCGACTGGAATGACATCGTGCGCGGATACGAATACGAAAAGGGCGAGTACGTCATTCTCAGCGACGAAGATTTCAAGAGCGTCAACCCCGAGGCGACGCAATCGGTGGACATCGTCGAATTCGTCGATCAAACGGAGATCGATCCGATGTTCTACGATACGCCATATTATTTAGAGCCCGAGAAGAAGGGGCGCCACGCCTACGCGTTGCTGCGCGAGGCATTGAAGAAATCGGGCAAAGTGGGGATCGCCAATGTCGTCATTCGCACGCGCGAACACATGGCAGCGGTAAAACCGCACGGCGAGGCGCTGGTGCTCGAAATCATGCACTACGCCGACGAGATCGTACCGTCGACGAATTTCGACTTCCCGCCGGCTAAGGAAAAGACGCCGCCAACCGAGATGAAAGCGGCGCTCATGCTGATCGACACCATGGTTGATAAATTCGATGCGGAGTCATTCCGCGACAAGTATAAAGATCAGGTCATGGCGATGATCGAGGCGCGCGCACACGGCAAGACGCTCCCGAAATCGAAAGCCAAAGCGCAACCCGCGACCAACGTCGTGGATCTTATGGACGTGCTGCAGCGCAGTCTGGCGGAGCGGCGCAAGAGCTCCGGCAACGGCAAGCGCGTGCGCGCGTCGCGTAAGAAAGTGGCCGTAGCGAGTTAAGGCGATCGCTGAAAGCCGCCTAAAGCGGCGAGAAGAATCGCGCGGGCTGCGTGCGCCGCGCGATTTTTTTATGCCGCGAACAGCTCCGGGCTGGCAAGCCGCGCGCGATCGAAAGCCTCTTGCAACAGCAAGGCATTGGGCAAGTAGGCGAAGAGATTGCTCGGACTTGGTTGCGGCAGCACGAAACCGCCACGTTCTAAGGCAAGCAGCGCCTGCTGGAGCTGCTCCAGCCGGATGTGATGGCGGGTGGAGAAATTCTGGTGCCCGGGATAATCGATGATGATCTTTTCACGGTTATAGTAGGCGAACAAAAAAAGCAAGACGCGGCGTTCGATGCGGCTCAGTTGTTTCGACTCGGCGATCGACGTCGACAAGTGCCACTTCACGGCCGAATCCCGTTCTTTCCAAAGCTGGAATGATGGCATGCTCAAACGCACCTCCGTGGCGATACGAACGCGCGTTCGCGAAACGCATGTTCGATGCCTGCCGGGGCGTGGGCTGAAGCCCATAGTGGACGGGAGATTCCGGCGCGAGGGCGGTACGGCGCGAGCTAGTCCGGAGGGCGTTCGTGCGAGGTCTCTGTGTCCGTCGCCGGCGCATCGAGCGATCGCTCCATGCGTCGATCGTTGTCTTCGATGATCTTTTGCATCGGCCACTGGCTGACAATGTCATTGGATGGCGCCTCACCGCCGGCATTGGGTTCGCCGTAGGGATTTTCGGGCGGCTGCTCGGCAAGCTTCTTCTTAAAGAATGGCATGCGCGTATTGTAGCACGTTTCGAGCGGCTGCGAGCTAAGGCTCGCGCCAAGCCTTGCGCGCTTTGCGCAGGGCGGCTTCGAGATTGTGTTTTTTCCGCCCGGCGGCATGCCAGGGGTCGCCGTGCTTTTGGAGGAGCGACGGAACGTTGCGCATCGTCCAATTGGCGAACTCGCGCAGCGGATCGCGGACGCTCTTGCGAGCCATGGACTCCACAGCGCTCCACCCGAGCGGCATCGAGACCGGCGCGCCGGGCCTGGCGCGAACGACGAACGGTGGCACGATCGTCTTGCCCTTGCCGACTTGCACCCAGTCGATGTATACGGTGCCGCGCGGACGCTTGCGCGTCATGCGCTCGAGCGTGACCTTATCCTGGTTGGTGTCGGCAACACGGCGTGCGACCATTTCCGCGAACGCCTTCACGCTGTCATAGTCGTATTTCGGCGCCAGCTGCAAGATGACGTGCAGACCGGTGCCGCCGGATGTTTTTACGAGCGGCGCGAGTTCCAAGTCCTCCAATGCCTTGCGTACGTGCAACGCGACTGCCGCCAAGGTCTTCAGCGTGCAGCCTTCCCACGGATCCAAATCGAACAGCACGAAATCCGGGTAGTCCAGCGAGCCTAAGCGCGACGTCCAGACGTGCAGCGTGATGGCCGCCAAGTTTGCGACGAACACGAGCGTGGCTTCATCGTTGCAGACGACATAGCGGACGGTGGTTCGTTTGCCGCCCGAGGGAAGGCTGACGGTCTTCACCCATTCCGGCGTGCCGCGCGGCGCGTCTTTCTCGAAGAACGACTGGTGCTCGATGCCGTCAGGCCAGCGCTGCAGGGTGAGCGGCCGGTCTTTCAAGTAGGGCAACAGCCAACGCGCAACGTTGCGATAGTAGGCGATCAAATCGCCCTTCGTGTAACCGTCACGCGGCCACAGCGCCTTGTCGACGTTGCTGATCTGCAACGTGTGGCTGCCGATCTTGAGGCTCTGGACCGTGCGCGCCATTACTTGGCTTTGCCTTTCTTGACCGCGCCCGCCGGTTTCGGCGTCTCACGCACGCACTCGCGCGGATCTTTATCGTAACGCAATCCCACGAAGACCGGTGCGCGCATAATGCCTTCGTTCGTCCACTCGGCGAACTTCACTTCGGCGACGAGCTTGGGTTTGACCCAATGTGACGGCGCGTTGCTTTTCGGCCGTTCGAGAAAGGGACACGTTGTGGTTCCGAGCGGCTTGAGTTTCTGCATGAGCTGGTGCAGCAGCTCGCGATTGAAGCCGGTGCCGACGTGACCGACGTAGTGCAATCCATCTTTGTCGTACAAGCCGAGCAGCAACGCGCCGAACTCTTCGCGGCTGCCGCGTGGCTCCGTCCAGCCGCCGATGACGCACTCTTGCTCCAAGTGGGTCTTGATCTTCACCCACAGCCGCGTACGGCGCTCGAGATAGGGCGAATCGACGCGCTTGCCGATGACGCCTTCGAGCGAACGGCGTTTGGCGAAGCTATAGAGGGCCTTCCCTTTGGTGAGGATGTGCTTGGAAAGCATGACATGGGCATTCGTGCGCAGCTTGCGTTCGAGCAATACCTTGCGCTGCGAGAGCGATTGTTTGCGTAAGTCCTTGCCGTCCGCATAGAGAAGGTCGAAGATCGTATAGTGGACGGGGACGGCTTTCACGAGCCGCGGATCCGGGCTGCGCCGGTTCAGCCGCTGCTGCAGCAGCTGAAATGACGAGCGCCCTTGCTCGTCGATCGCGACGATCTCGCCGTCGACGATCACCGGACAGCGGGCGAAGGAGCGCGCCAAGGTTTCGAACTCCGGAAACTGCACCAGCAGATCTTTGCCGTTGCGCGAGCTGAGGACAGGTTTTTTGTCCTTGAAAACAGTCGCGATGGCTCGCACCCCATCCCACTTGATTTCGAAAAGCCACTGAGGATCGTCGAACGGCGCGTCGACGAGCGTCGCCAGCATGGGATGCCGGATGATTGGAAGGTGAATCAGCCTAGCGCCTTGCGCCGGCAGCCGGCCGGTTGGAGATCCACTTCTTCGCCCGGCGGCTGTGCGCGATGTCGTCCAAAGTCCGGCCGCTCTTCACCGATTCGTCGTGATCCTCAGGATCCCACTTTGGATCCGCGCCCGCGTCTTTGTCTTTGACCATCAACCAGGCGTTCTCAGATCCGTCGCGCGGGCGCATGCGCACGAGCGTGAACATCCCTGTGAGTTTCTTGCCGTTGAGAATGAACTTTATCTTGCCACGTGCGATTTCGGCCGCCGGATCGGTTCCTTCAGCGAGCTTGTAGGTGCCGCGGTCCCAGACGATGACTTCGCCCGCGCCATAATTGCCCTTGGGGATCACACCTTCGAAGTCGCGGTAATCGAAAGGATGGTCTTCCACTTGCATGGCGAGCCGCCGGTCGGCGGGGTTGAGAGAAGGACCCTTGGGAACGGCCCACGATTTCAGCACGCCGTCGGCTTCGAGGCGGAAGTCGTAGTGCAAACGCGATGCATGATGTTTTTGCACCACAAAGCGCAACGATCTTCCGCGCGCGACTTTCTTGCCGGCAGGCTCGGGCGTGCGCGAGAAGTCCCGCTTCTCTGCATAACGCCGAAGGGTGCTCGGGGTGCGTTTCGTTCGTGTCGTGCTCATGAGACCTTGGTTCGCTTGAATGCGTCGTTCGCCTACGCAAGCAGCAAACCGCAGCTTGCTAAGCGCTCGCGGTCAGACAGACGCGTTTTCGTGGTCGCGCCGTTTGGCGGCAGGAGCAGCTTGGGCCGCCGCAAGCGCCTCCGCACGGCTGTTGTAGATCTCGATGATGCGATCCACGCCGGAGATGGAAAGCAGGCGCTTCGTGCGCGGCTGCGGCGCGACGAGCCGGAGCGTCGCACCGGCTGCAGACGATTTCTTGTAAATGGCAACGACCGCGGCGAGCCCGGACGAATCGAGGTAGCTCACCGACTCGAGATTGACGACGAAGGAACGGTCGCCTTGCTGAATGTGTGCGGCGAACATCTCTTTGAAACGCGGTGCGCTGTAGATGTCGAACTCACCCGAAACGTCTGCG
Organism: Candidatus Eremiobacteraceae bacterium; assembly: GCA_035307865.1. Lineage (GTDB taxonomy): Bacteria > Vulcanimicrobiota > Vulcanimicrobiia > Eremiobacterales > Eremiobacteraceae > JALYZS01. The sequence continues at coordinate 5,287 of DATGHT010000350.1, forward strand.
ATCGTCACGTCGGCGATGCGTTGAATCTGTAGCGTGAAATCCATGCGTGCGTGGGTCCCCTGCATAGTTGTACCTCACGCCGGCCTGCGCTAAACGAAACGGCTGTCACAATGCGTTCTCTCCATGCGTGGCAAGGAAGGGGACCAAGCTGCACCAAAGCGGCAGGACGGCCGCAACCGCCTGCGCAGGGCGACATAGCCAAGTGGTAAGGCAGGGGTCTGCAAAACCCCCATCCCCAGTTCGAATCTGGGTGTCGCCTTTTCTTACCTCAGCCGCGCTTACGAACCGCCCGTCGTCCGCAGATGATAGAGGATCGTCGTGGTTCGGCCTTTCGCGATGGCCGGCTGATCCGCAAGTAAGAATCCCTGTTTGCGAGCGGCAGCCTGCGCGAAGGAGCGTGTTTGCGCCGGCGGCACGGGCAGCCACACCAAGACCTCGCTCGCTTTGCAACCGGCCGGCAATCCCAAACGCACGAGCACTTGTCCGCCGCGTACTTGCCGGAACGCAAAGCGGTTCAAAAAATCCTTCGGAAACATCGAGCCGCAGACTGCTTTGGAGTTTGCCAGCAGCGCCACGAGCGCAGCTGTCGTCTGCGGCTGGGCAGCGTGCAGCGCCGTCAGCGTGTGATTCAACGGCGGCGCGTTCAAGAGGGCGAGCAAGACCGCGCGTTCCGAAAAAATCTCGGTAAGCAGGGGCCGCCGTTTGGGGTGCGTCAGATCGATCGCGAGCGCTTGCGTGCGCTGTGTGGTCTCGGTGCCGTTGCCGCAGTGCATGGAATCGTCATGCTGCAAGCTCAGCCACGGACCGACGACGGAAAGCAGCGTCGAGCGGCGCTCGAAATCGCAGTTACTGGTCTGCGTGCTGCCCGCTTCTGAAAAATCCAAAATAGTCAGGCCGATATCGGAGAAGATGACGGGGCGCGTGGAAGAGGGCGGGTTCGCCGTTGCCGAGATCTCTTTGGTCGTCCAGCGGATGGGGTAGCCGGCGCTGCTGCCGGACCAAATCACTTGCATCGGCGCGCTCTGCACGTTTGCCGGCGGTTGCACTTTCGGCATGCACGAAATGGGCAGTAGTCCGCAGGCCAACGCAATGACGAACACCAGAGGTGTCAATCTCTTCATCGCAACGTCTCCTCCGCTGGTCCGGTTGCCACGGGCGCGGCAGCGACACCTTCAGCAGCGCGCAGGGTGCGTCGCAAGCCGCACGCGAACCGCCCGACATGTCCTCAAAGGTTCAAACGTTAGAGTCAGCCGCGACGGACGAGCGCGCCGGGTCTACGTTGGCGCTGCCGGTTCACGCGCTGCAAGGCGTGACGCCGCGCATCGCCGCCCAATTGGAACGGCTGGGCATCCTCACCGTCCGCGATCTCGTGCGCCACTTCCCGTTTCGCTACGACGACCTGCGCTCGGCATTATCGATCGCCGATCTTTTGGCCGCGCGAGCCAGCGCGAGCAAGAACGAGGGCAATCCGGAGGTCAACATCTTGGGAACGATCGTGCGCTGCACGCACGTGCGTTTACGCGGTCGCATTCGCGCTAAGACGACGGCGATAATCGACGACGGCAGCGGCATCGTACAAGCCGTTTGGTTTGGCCGGCCCTACCTGGGCAGTCAACTGAAGGCGGGGAGCCGCATCTTCGTGCGCGGCCGCGTCGAATACACGCTGACGGGTGCCAGCATCAACGTTTCGCGCCACCGCATCCTCAAGCCCGACGAACCGTATGAGGGTGAGCTCAATCCGGTCTACGCGCAAACGGCCGGCCTGCACAGTTACGATCTGCGCCGGCTGATACACCGCGCGCTGCTGCTAGTCGCCAAGGACGAGCGAGCAAAGGAGGAGCTCGATCCGCTGCCCGAGGCGATCAACCGGCGCGAACGTTTCAGCGACGCCTGGCGGGCGTTGCGTTTGATTCACGAACCGGCGACGCCGGAGCAAGCGGATGAGGCACGGCGCCGGCTGGTCTACGAAGAATTCTTCTTGTTGGCGTTGGCGGCGGCCCTGCGCCGCGCGCAGAGGGCGCGCGAGCCGGCCCCCGACTTCAGCGCGCTTGCGAAAGCTCCGGTGCAGCGCGAGTTCCACGAGCGCTTGCGCGCCGCGTTCCCCTTCGCACTCACGGGTGCACAGGAGCGCGTCATCGCCGAGGTGTCCGCCGACATGCTCAAAGCCGCGCCCATGAACCGGCTGCTGCAAGGCGACGTCGGATCCGGCAAGACCGCAGTGGCGATCGCGGCGATGCTGCTTGCGGCCGAAGCGGGCTACCAGTCGGCCTTCATGGCGCCCACCGAAGTGCTGGCGGCGCAGCAGTTCAACAAGATCAGCCCATTCTTGTCGCACACCGGGCTGCGCAGCGCGCTGCTCATCGGCGCTCTCAAGCGGCGCACGCGGGATGACATCCTCGAACAG
>DATGHT010000351.1:0-5272 GCA_035307865.1 Candidatus Eremiobacteraceae bacterium
CCCGGCAGGTTCTCTAAGCCGTATTGCACTTGCGTCGCGCCCTGCGCTAAGAATTGATTATTGGTGATCGTGGTGCTCGCGGCCGAGGATGTGTTCAACGTCGGGTGGCCGGTGACGGAGACACGGCCGAGCGTGCTGATGTTCGTAGTGGAAACGGCCTGCAAGATGACGCTCAGCTCGAGCGCCTGGCCGTCCTGCAGCGCTAACGGGTTGGAATCCGTGGTCTCATACCCTTGCTTCGAGGTTCGCAGGACGTACGTTCCGGGCGTGAGAGAAAGAAATTGAAAATGGCCGTTCTTCGCCGAGGTCGTGGTCAACGTTGCCAACGATCCCAGCAATTCCACCTTGGCGGCCGAGATCACGTCGCCCGAGGACGTTTGAACCGTGCCGACGATGGATGCGCTGCCGGCAGCTTGTGCAGCCGGAGCGAAACTAGCCAACGCAAGAAAGACGACGCCAATAAAGACGACGAACCACCCAAACCGATTCATGTGCTTCTCCTATAGGCCCTGAAGCAACGACATGCTGCATTTAGACCTTCGGACGCGCAAACCTCGTCAACGCAAAATTATGAAAGCTGAAGGGCGGCCCAGAACGCGCGCCAAAACTGCCCTGTTATAGCAGAGTCGACGGGATGCGATTCGCGGATCTGGCATCTATGTTCGGTTTCGCGTTGGAGGGTCGTTTGCGTTTACTAGCACTCGCCTGTATCGTCTCCGTGTGTGTCGCCGGCTGTTCCGGCAAAACCCCCAGCACGAGTGCCGGCTCTTCAGCCTCCGGCGGCTCCTTGAAGATCGGCATGGTCACAGACGTCGGCGGGCTGGGCGATAAATCGTTCAATGATTCCGCGTACAATGGTCTGCAGCGCGCCAAGAAAGACCTCAACGTCGGCATCACCGTACTGCAATCGCGGGCGGTCAGCGACTACGAACCCAACCTGTCCACGCTCGCGCAGCAAGGCGATACACTCGTCTTCGCGATCGGCTTTTTGATGCACGATTCGCTCAACGACGTTGCACCACGCTTTTCCAGCACGCATTTTGCCATCATCGATTCAATCGTCGATCAGCCGAACGTCACGTCGGTAACCTTCAAGGAGGAAGAAAGTTCGTTTCTGGCTGGCGTCTTGGCAGGCCTCACAACGAAGAAGAACGTGGTGGGATTCTTGGGCGGCATCCAATCGCCGCTCATCGAAAAATTCCGCGACGGCTACGAGGCCGGCGTCAAGTCCGTCAACCCGAAAGCACAAGTCCTGATCAAGTACACGGGGTCGTTCGATGACGTCGCGTCCGGTAAAGAATACACGGCCCTGCTCTACGACCAGGGTGCCGACATCGTCTACGCGGCCGCCGGGAAGTGCGGCTTGGGCGCCATCGATGAGGCCAAGGGACGCCCCAGCGGCTACTATGTGATCGGAGTCGATTCAGATCAAGATGCGCTCGCCCCAGGCAAAGTGCTGACCAGCGCCTTGAAGCACGTCGACAACGCGGTCTACAAACTTGTGGGCGACGTGGTCAAGGGCTCGGTGCTGTCGGGCCACATCGTGCTGGGCCTCAAAGAAGACGGCGTCGGCTTGACCACAATGAAGTACACGCGCAGCCTCGTGCCACCTGGAGCACTCGGCACCGTCGAACGCTATCGCCAAGCGATCATCCGCGGCGTCATCAAGGTGCCGTCGACGGCGGATGAGCTCAAGAACTTCCACCCGGTCTCTCCCACCGCATTGAAGTGAACGACGGCGGTTCGCCCAGCGCGCTGCTGGGCTGCCGGGCCATCAGCAAACGCTTCGGAACGCTGACCGCAAACGATCGCATCGACTTTGAAGTGCGCGCGGGTGAGGTGCACGCGTTGGTCGGCGAAAACGGCGCGGGCAAAAGCACGCTCATGAGCATCCTTTATGGTTTGCTACAGCCCGATAGCGGAACGATCCAGCTCGATGGCGTCGACGTTGCGTTTCGCTCGTGCGCGGATGCGATTCGTGCGGGCATCGGCATGGTGTTTCAGCACTATTTGCTGGTGGAGCGATTCTCCGTGGCCGACAACGTCTTACTCGGCCGCGAGCAGTCGCACGCAGGGCTGCTCGACCGCTCCGCCGGCGGCGCGATCGTGCAAGCGATTGCCGAACGTTACCACTTCCAACTCGATGCCCAAGCCCCGGTGGAAACCCTGGGTGTGGGCGCCCGCCAACAGGTGAGCTGCTGAAAGTCTTGGAGCGCAATCCTAAGATCATCATCCTCGACGAGCCGACCGCAGCGCTCTCGCCGCTCGAGACGCAAGGCCTCTTCGACGTCATCAGCCGTCTGCGCGACGAAGGCCGCGCGGTCATTTTCATCACCCACAAGCTCAAAGAAGTCATGGCGATCAGCGATCGCATCTCGGTGTTGCGGCGCGGCAGGATCGTCGGCGGCATGCCGCGCGCGCAAGCGGACGAAACGAAAATCGCGTCACTGATGGTCGGTAGCGAGGTCGCGGCTGCATCCCTAGCAGCTGCGAATGCGCCGCCGCAGCCAGCCGCCGCAACGCAAGCGCCGGTGTTGGAAATCCGGGGGCTCGCCGTCCGCTCCGATAACGGTACGCTCGGCGTCGAAGACCTGACGCTCACCGCGAGAGCCGGTGAGATCATTGGCATCGCGGGCGTCGAGGGCAACGGACAAATCGAGTTCGCGGAGGCGCTCTACGGCATTCGCCCGGCGGCACGTGGCACGATCGTGCTTGAAGGCAGCGACATCAGCGCGTGGTCCTCACTACGCCGCCGCAGCGCGGGGCTGCGCTATATCCCTCTGGACCGCCAGCGCGAAGGTTTGGTGTTAGAGTTCGACGGCGTCGAGAATGCGGTTTTGGGCGACCAGCGCCGCATGCAGCGAGCCTTTGCCATCGACTTCGCCGCGGCGGCGCGGCGCGCAGATTCGGTCGCAACGGAATATCGCGTGCGGGGCTACAGCCGCTCGCAGCCGATGCGGCGCTATTCCGGCGGTACGCAGCAAAAATTTCTCATCGGGCGAGAACTGGACGCGCAGGCGCGCGTCGTGATCGCTTGCACGCCCACGCGTGGTGTCGACATCGGCGCGGCCGAGATCATCTATCAACGCTTGCGCGCCATCCGTGCGAGCGGCGCGTGCGTCTTGCTCATTTCGTACGATCTGGATGAGGTCAGGGCGCTGTCGGATCGCATTCTCGTGTTTTTCCGCGGGCGTATCGTCGGCGAGCGGCGCAGTAATGAAGCCGACGACACGACGCTGGGTCGCTTGATGGGAGGCATCGCATCGCAGCCGTAGCCGCCGTGTTACGGCGGTTCGCCGCTCCGCTCGTGTCACTGAGCATTGCGCTGCTGGCCGCGGCGCTCGTCATGCTCGTCGCGAAAAGCAATCCCTTGGCGGCCTACGCCGCGCTGCTGCAGGGTGCCTTAGGTTCGACCAGCGGCATCGCCGAGACGCTCACCCAAACAACCATCCTCTTGTTCACCGGTCTTGGCGTGGCCATCGCATTTCGCGCAGGCCTGTTCAATATCGGCGCCGAGGGGCAGCTTGTCATCGGCGCGCTGTGCGCTGCAATCGTGGGTGCGGCGGTCAACCTGCCCAAATTCATTGAAGTGCCGCTGTGCTTCGGCGCCGGCGCCGCCGGGGGCGCGGTCTGGGCTTTCATCGCCGGCTGGCTGCGCGCGCGGCGCGGCGCAAGCGAAGTCATCACGACGATCATGCTCAACTACATCGCCTTCTTCACGGTGAATTATCTGGCCAGCGGGCCTCTGCGCGGGTCGAATTCAGCGCCCGAAACGGCGCAAATCATGGCGAGCGCCGTGCTGCAGCCCATCATTCCGGGGACGCGTTTGACCGTGGCGTTTCCGCTGGCCATTCTTGCGGCGATCGCCGCCTGGTGGTGGCTGCAGCGAACGGTCAGCGGCTACGAGCTGCGCACGCTGGGCCGCTCCGAGCGCGCCGCGCGCTATGCGGGCATCAACACGCCACGAGTGATCATGCAGACGATGGCGCTCAGCGGCGCCCTGGCCGGGCTCGGCGGCGCGAGCGACGTGCTCGGGTTGCTGCACCGCTTCAACGCCGAGCTCTCACCCGGTTATGGGTTCACCTCGATCGCCGTCGCGCTGCTCGCGCAATCGAGTCCGCTGGCGGTCATGGCGTCCTCCTTCTTCTTCGGCATCCTGCAAAACGGCGCGCTGTCGATGCAAGCGCTCGCGGGCGTGCCGAAGGATCTCGTCTCGGTGATCGAGGGGCTCGTGATCCTCTCGATGGCCGTGAACTGGTTCGGCAACCGTTTGCAATTGCGCGAGGCGGCCGCCGCCCTCGCCCCGGATGAAGTGTCCGAGGCGACGGTCGGTCAGGTGACGTGAAGCGTCATGAACGATAGCACCTCCCTCATCGGAGCGGTGATCGCAATCGCGCTCATCAAAGCGACGCCGCTCGTCTACGCCGGTCTTGGCGGCGTGCTCTCGGAAAACGCCGGCATCATCAACATCGGTTTGGAGGGGATGATGGCGGGCGGCGCGTTCAGCGCAGTGGTCGCCTCTTACTACAGCCACAGTTTGGTCTTGGCGTTGCTGGCTGCGGTCGCAACGGGTGCGTTGCTCGCGTTCGTGCTCGCGTATTTCGCGATCCGTTTGCAGGCGGATCAAATCATCGTCGGCATGGCGATCAACGTCTTGGCGATCGGCGGCGCCGCTTTCTTGGTCGCGTTGATCTTCGGCCAAGCCGGAGCGACACCGGAGGTGAAAAGCTTTGGCTCGCTGCAAGCGGCGGGCAGCGGCGGGTTGATCGCGCTCGTGACGCAACCGCAGCGCTACGCGCTGTTTTGGTTCGCGCTGCTGTTCATCGGCCTGCTGCACGGCTTTTTGTATCGCACTAAAGCCGGCTTGCATTTACGCGCAGTCGGTGAAGAACCACGCGCGGCGCTGACCGCGGGGATCGACGTCATGAGGATCCGCTTTGCTGCGACCGTCGCCGGCGGCGCGCTGGCGGCGCTAGGCGGGGCGTATCTCTCGGTCGGCGAGGTCGATCTCTATTCGGACGGCATGGTAGCGGGGCGCGGCTTCATCGCGTTGGCGGCCATCATCTTCGGGCGCTGGACGCCGCTCGGCACTGCCGGTGCCTGCCTCTTCTTCGGCTTCTTCAGCAGCCTGCAGATCGCGCTGCAGCGCGCAAGCGTGCCGGCGCAATTGCTGGAGATGCTGCCGTACGTGTTGACGATCGTAGCGATCGCGGGCTTGATCGGCAGGTCGCGCGCGCCCGCCGCGGACGGCGTGCCCTTCGCGCCGTAACGG
>DATGHT010000352.1:0-5420 GCA_035307865.1 Candidatus Eremiobacteraceae bacterium
GCTCTTTTGTCATGGTCGCTTCAGCTCGTGCACACGGCAGGGGCGTTTCGTTTGACGGGTGCGCTTGGTATCGCCGCCGCCGTGGCTTCACTGGCACTCACTGCCGGCGTGAGGCAGCTCACCCCGCACAGCATCGGCGCAATTTTCTTGCTGCAGTCGGTTTGGCTCTTGGCCATCGCGGGTCTTTTGATCAGCGAGCGACTCTGAGGTCGTGCAACAGCGCACGCGCGCCGCGCCAGCCCGGAATGCCGCTCACGCAACCGCCGGGATGCGCACCCGAGCCGACCAGGTAGAGTCCGCGAAGCGGCGTCCTGCTGGAAAAGCGATCCTCGAAGATTTGGCCGGGCAGCAATTCACCGTGAAAAATATGACCGCGTGGTAACCCGAAGCGCCGTTCCAGATCGGGCGGCGTGAATAGCTGTCGCGCCTCGATTGCTGCCGGCACGTTGGGTGCGTATTTCGCCAGCGTGGCGACGATGCTGTCGGCGGCGGCGTTCTTGTTTGCGTCGGTCCAGTCCCCATCCGAGCGGTGATACGGAAAATATTGAGCGAAAACCGAGAGCAAGTGTTTGCCCGCGGGCGCAATCGACGGGTCGTTGGGCGATTGCAAATACATCTCCAAAAACGGCTCGCTTGCGGGTAGCCCGCGGGCGGCTTCCTCGTATGCACGCTGGATGTAGTCGATGTCGGGCGCGATGTGGATGGTCGCATTGTGTTGCGGGCCCGGCTCGCGGACCGGCCGGCTCGAGAAGACCGGAAGTTCGGTCAAAGCCAAATTCAATTTCATCGTCGGGCTCTCATCACGCCAGCGCTGCACCCGCTGCACGAACGCGGGCTCGAAGGAACCCGCCGGAGTGAGACGCAGAAACGTGGTCTTGGGATCGGCGTTCGAAAGAACGGCGTCCGCTTCGATTTCGGTGCCGTCCGCGAGCACGACCCCAGTCGCCTGGTCGTGATCGACCCGCACGGCGTTTACCGGCGCTGAGGTGCGGATCTCGACGCCCTGCGCGCGCGCCGAAGCGGCGATCGCGTTAGAAATCGATCCCATGCCGCCGCGCACGTAGCCCCAAGCGCCTTGAATCCCGAATGCGCGGCCGGCGTAATGGTGCGCCAGCACGTAGCCGGTTCCCGCATCGCGCGGGCCCGCAAAAGTTCCGATGATGCCGTCCGTGGCAATGGCGGCTTGCAAGACGGGTGTTTCGAGATAGCGTTCGGCAAACTCCGCGGCCGAGCCCAAAAACATCGCTTGCGTTTCCTTCGAAAGGTCACCGAACCGCGGCTCGTCGTCGTTGAGATGTTCGAACAATTCTGCACCGTGCTGCGTAAGCGCGCTGTCAAGCCGCTCGAATCCGGCCACGTCTGCTTTGGAAAAGCGGGCTATCTCTTCGGCGTTCGTCGCCTTGTCGCGCGAAATGAGCAGCGAGCGTCCATCGAGCAGCATGTTAAACGAAGCCGGATTTTTTAGGTATGCATGGTAGCCATGCGCTTTCAGTTCGAGGTCCTCGATGATTTGGGGGTGGAGCAGGCTGCACACGTAGGATGCGCTGGACACGGTCCAGCCTTCCCAGGGGTGTTCGCTGACGGCCGCGCCGCCGATCACTTCGCTGCGCTCGAGCACGAGCGCGCGGCACCCGGCCTTCGCAAGGTAGGCTGCGGCGACCAGCCCATTATGGCCGGCGCCGATGATGACGGCTTCGTATCGCATGGCAGCGTCGTTGTTCGCGCGCGAAAGGCGGCCCTTCAGCCGTGGCGACCGTCACCAAAACGGCTTCTCATTGGATTTTCACTCGCGTTTCAAGCGTCTCTCACCGATTTTGTCGTACAGTACGAGTGGGTTGCAAAGCTTAGAGGACATTCAATTGCGATGAGCGCTGAAACCGCGGCTCAGACCGAATATCGCCCGGGTGGTAGCCTTGACGTTGCCAGCGCCCTCGCCCCATATCGAGGGCCGTGGAGCACGAAGCTCGCCGCACACCTCCTCAGGCGCGCGGGCTTCGGCGGCTCCGCTTCGGAGATCCAGACCGCCGCGAACTCGGGGATGCAGGCCGCCGTCGACCGGCTGATGCGCTTCGTCCCTGACTCATATCCCGCGCAACCGCAGGGCGACATTTCCTACGGTCCATTCGACCGGATGCAACGCCGCAACGCTATCATCGCGACCGATGTGTGGTGGCTGAACCGGGTCTTGCTGACGCCCAATCCCTTGCAAGAGCGGATGGTCTATTTCTGGAGCAACCACTTCACGAGCGGCATCGGCCAAAAGGGCATCACCCCGCAGATGATGGTGAATCAATTCGCGCTCTTCCGCCAGTACGCGCTCGGCAACTACGCCCAACTCACGCATCAAGTTTCGCGCGACCCTGCCATGCTGCACTACTTGGACGGCATCGCAAACCGCAAGCAGCATCCCAACGAAAACTACGCCCGCGAGCTGATGGAGCTGTTCACGCTGGGCGTGGGGAACTATTCCGAGGAGGACGTGCGCCAAAGCGCGCGCGCCTTCACCGGCTTCACGGTCGACCGTTTCAGCCAGCAGTTCGTCTTCAATCCTCGCGCGCACGACGACGGCGTCAAGACGTTCCTGGGGCACACCGGCAATTTTGACGGCGACAACATCGTCGACATCATCATGGAGCAGCCGGCCACCGCCGACTACATGGCCCGCAAGTTCTTGCGCTCTTTCGTGTACGACGATCCGGAGCCCGAACTCATCGCCGCAGTCGGCGCAGAGTTTCGTTCCAGCGGCTACGACACCGCACAGCTCATGAGCGTGCTGCTGCGCTCCAACGTCTTCTATTCCGCTCGTGCCTACCGCGCGCTCGTCAAGAGCCCGCTCGAGCTCGCGATCGGCGCGCTCAAAACATTGGGCGCGACGGCGGTCGGGCTGCGCACGCTGGGCGCGCTCAATCAGATGGGGCAGCTCGTGATGAGCCCTCCCAACGTCGCCGGCTGGCCAGGCGGCGCGCTTTGGATGAACACCGGTACGCTGCTCGCTCGCCTCAGCTACTTGCACCAGCTGGCGCTCTTCAAACCACCAACGGGCGGCTCTGCGGGCGCGCCGGCGATGGACGGCATGGCGATGTCCGCCGCTGCTCGGCTCAACGGTCCGGCCGCACAGCTTGCGGATCCCGCGAGCTGGGTCGCCGGCGCGGCCATGAACGATCCGCTTTCGGTGATGGAGCGCGTGCTCGCAACGATCGTCCAAGGCGACGCGACGGTTGAGCAGCAACAAAATCTTCTCAATTTTCTTTCGACCGACGGCGTCGGCAACCGCGTGGCGCTTTCCGGCGAGAATTTCGAAGAGAAAGTCCGCGGTGCGGTCAGCTTGGCGATGGCGTTGCCAAGCTACCAACTAGCCTGAAAGCACGAGGATAGCCGCCGATGTCAAACCGTAGACAATTCATCCAGCAAAGCGTCGGAGCGTTTGCCGGATTCCTGGCGATCGATTCCATCTTCGCTCGCGCCGCGCGCGCCGCGGGCGATATCAGTATGCCGGGTTCGATAGCCGCACGAAGCTTGGTGGTCGTGAACCTGCAAGGCGGCAACGACGGCCTCAATACCCTCGTACCGTTCGGCGATCCCGATTACTACCGCGTGCGGCCTACCATCAACATTCCGCAAAGCGACGTGCTGCGCATCGACAGCAGCATCGGTTTGAATCCCAAGCTGGCCGGACTCAAAGCGCTGTACGATCAACAACGGGTCGCGATTCTGCAAGGCGTGCACTACCCCAACCCCAACCTCTCGCACTTCCGCTCGACCGAGATCTGGCAAACCGCTGCGCCCGAACACATCGTGGAGACCGGCTGGGCGGGTCGATACTTGGACAAGGCAGGTTTGCCGAAACAAAATCTGTTCAAGGGCTTGGCGATCGGGCCTATCTTGCCGAAGATGCTGGTGGCGGACAAAACCGACGTGCCGACGATCGATAACTTGCGTGGTTTCGGATTTCGCGACGGCCGCGACGAACAAGCACACGCCGACCAAATCCTCAACGGAGACGGCAACCGCTATCCCTTCCAGAGCCCCTATCTGCAGCTCGTGCAAGAAGTCGAGCACGATGCCAACGCAAGCTCCACGCAGCTGCCGCATCTGGTGGCCGGCTATAAACCCGCGGTGGAATATCCCAAGACGCCGTTTGCGCAAGGATTGAATCTGGCGGCGGCGGTGCTGGCCTCGGACGTGGGCACCAAGATCTTGTACCTCAGCCTGGGATCATTCGACACGCACACCGGCCAGCGTGCGCAGCAGGACAGGTTGCTCGAGCAGTTCGGCTCGGGCATGAAAGCCTTCTATGACGATCTAGCCGCCCACCGCCTGGACGGCCAGGTGCTGACCATGACGTTCTCAGAGTTCGGCCGCCGAGTCGAAGAGAATGCCAATCGCGGCACCGACCATGGCACCGCCGCCCCGATGTTCCTCATCGGCGGCGGCGTCAAGGGCGGCATCTACGGCGATCATCCCAGTCTGTCCGACTTGGATTTTGGCAACTTGAAATGGCACACGGACTTCCGCTCGGTCTATGCGACATTGCTCGAGCGCTGGCTGGGGGTGCCGTCGCAGCAAGTCCTGGGCAGCGGGTTCCAAACCCTCAACTTCGTCTAGTGAATGGGGTTTAGGAAACTTCGAACGCTGCGGCGAGGGCGTGTTCTTCGCTCCAGAGGCTACCCTCGTCCATCAACCTCCTCAACGCGGTTTTGTCGAGCGTTTTCCCCAGCTCCGCGAGCATGGTGTCGGCTTCTCGTTGCTCGGTGTATTCGCGCACCGATTCGAGCGCGATAAGGCGCGCTTCGACAAAACCGAGCAGTCGTGCGCCGCGCTGCGCGTCGCCGCGCACCGTCGCAATCGCCGCGACGTGCTGCACGGCTGCGACTGCGAGAGCAGCGAGCTGCGCTTCGTGCTGTATCTGCAGTGCTTCCCGCGCGCACACGAGCGCTTCAGGAATTTGACCAGCCGCGATCAGATAGGCGGCTCGGTTCGACAGGCTGCCGGCCGCTGAGATGAGATTCTTTCGCGCTCGATCGAGCGCGAGGCCCTGCGCGTTGAAATCGAGCGCTGCTTCGATGGCGCCGGCTTGAAATTCGGTTTCCGCTTTATTGCTCAGGATAACGCTGACCTTGCGCTCGTCTCCAGCCGCTTGGACGATAGGCAGCGCTTCGCGATAATAATCTTGAGCGGCCTGAATGTCATTTGCGATGCAGGCACCGGTCCCTAGACTTTCAAGGCAGTCACCGAGCAGTTTCGGAAGATTTCGCTCGCGCAGCACGGTTGCCGCTCGGTCCAGGAGAGCTTTTCCTTCAGCATAGCGCCCGGTGAAACTCAGCGACCGGCCCAAACAGACGGCACTCATCGTTGCGCCCAGCTCATCGCCCAGGCTCTCGTAGATCTCCATTGCTTTCTTCGCGTTATCAGCCGCAGCG
>DATGHT010000353.1:0-4262 GCA_035307865.1 Candidatus Eremiobacteraceae bacterium
TGCTGTTCAAGAGCGCGTTGGATGACGAGTCGCATTCCGGCTACACCGGCGTCATCACGATCGACAAGGGCGCCCAGCGCAGCGACGCGTACCAGGCCAATCGCAACATCATGCTGAGCGAAGGCGCGCGCGCCGACACCGAGCCCATGCTCGAGATCGAAGCCGACGACGTGCGCTGCACGCACGGCGCCACGGTCGGCCCGATCGACGAGGAAACGCTCTTCTACGTCGAAAGCCGCGGCTTGTCGCCCGACGATGGCGCACGCTTGATCGTGGAAGGCTTCTTTTCCGAAGTCTTTCAGAAGTTCGGCGACGCTCGCGTCACGCAGGCCTTGGCCGCCAAAGTATCGCCGCACTTGATCCGCGTGGCGGCGCGCTGACATGCCCGCTCAAGTGGTGCAAGTCGCGCGCGCTGACGAGATTCCCGAAGGCAAGGTCAAGGTGGTGGAGGTTGAGGGCCGCCGCATCGCGCTTTGCAACTACGGCGGCAACATCTACGCCATCGACGACGTCTGCACGCACGACCGCGGCCCGCTGGGGCAGGGCGAGCTCATCGGCAACGAGATCGAGTGCCCGCGCCACGGCGCCCGCTTCGACGTGACGACGGGTCGCGTCGTCCGTTTGCCCGCGGTCAGACCGGTGCGCACCTACCCGGTGCACGTCACCGACGGCGTCGTTTCGATCGAGGTTTCTTGAAGAGAACGTGAAAGCTGCAGTTTCCAAGCCCACATTCGAGTCGTCACTGTCGTTCAGTCCGGCTGAAATCGCGCGCATTCGCGCGGAGTTCCCCATCCTCAAGGAAACGCCGCACGGCAAGCCGCTCGTGTTCCTGGACAGCGCCGCGTCGTCGCAAAAACCCATTCAGGTGATCGAGGCGATGGACGATTACTATCGCCGCTATCACGCCAACATCCACCGCGGCGTCTACCACATCAGCGAGCTTGCGACCGAAGCCTACGAAGAGGCGCGCGCGAAAGTCGCGCGCTTCATCGGCAGTGCCTGCGCCGCCGAATGCATTTTCGTGCGTAATGCGACCGAAGGCATCAATCTCATCGCCTACGCCTGGGGGCGCCACAACGTCAAAGCCGGCGACGTCATCTTGCTGACCGAGATGGAGCACCACTCCAATCTTGTGCCGTGGCAGATCCTCGCGCAAGAAAAAGGCGCGCAGCTACGCTTCATTCCGGTCACCGACGATGGGCTCTTGGATCTCACCCGGCTGGACACGCTGCTAGACGGCGCCAAGCTGTTCGCCTTCACCGCGGTCAGCAACACGCTCGGAACCATCAATCCGGTCAAACATTTGACGGCGCGCGCTCATGCAGCCGGTGCGACCGTCGTCGTGGACGCCTGCCAGTCGGTGCCGCGCATGCGGGTGGACATCAACGATTGGAACTGCGATTTCATCGCGTTCTCGGCGCACAAGATGCTGGGGCCGACCGGCATCGGCGTGCTGTGGGGCCGCAAGGCGATCTTGGACGGCATGCCGCCCTTCATGGCGGGCGGCGGCATGATCAACGTCGTGCAGCTGGAGTCTTCGACGTATGCGGCGGTCCCCGCGCGTTTTGAGGCCGGTACGCCGGCGATCGCGGAGGCGGTGGGCTTGGGTGCGGCGGTCGACTATATCGAAGCCCTCGGGATCGAGCGCATCCACCAATACGAACTCGAGCTTGCGCGTCTCACGCTCGAGCGTTTGTCCGAGCAGCGCAACGTCGTCATCTACGGACCCGAGATGAAGCACCGCACCGGCGTGATCTCGTTCACCGTCGGCGACATCCATGCGCACGACCTCGCAAGCATCATGGACAGCGAAGGGGTCTGCGTGCGAGCGGGCCATCATTGCAACCAGCCGCTCATGGAGAAGCTGGGCGTCCCCGCGACCACGCGCGCGTCGTTTTACATCTACAATACGCCGGGCGAGATCGACACCTTCATCGCCGCCATCGACAAAGCCAAGCGCATCTTCAAGATCGCGTAGCAGCAGCCGTGGACGAGCTCTACCGGGATTTCATCCTCGATCACTACCGCAACCCACGCAACGCCGGCACGCTGGAAGCGCCCGATGCGACGTTTGAAGACACCAACCCATTGTGCGGTGATAAGATCCGCATGGACGTGAAGCTGCACGACGGTGTCGTCAGCGAGGTGAAGTTTCGCGGGCGCGGTTGCGCGATTTCGCAAGCCTCGGCGTCGCTGTTGACCGAGGAAGTCAAAGGCAAAACACTGGCGGAGGTCAATCGGCTCGGCAAGGAAGACGTGCTCGCCAATTTAGGCATCAACATCTCGCCGGCGCGTCTCAAATGCGCATTGCTCGGGCTCAAAGTATTGAAGCAAGCCTTAGCGCTGCGCTACGAGCCGTCAGAAGAAGAGCAGGCCTATCCGGACGGTCAAGCCTCCTAGGAAATCACGCCGCCACGGTGACGTGCCGCCTCCATCCGTAGCCGGCCAGCACTGCCGGCAGCGCGCCGATGCACCAGCCGGCGAGCACGTCCGCCGGCCAGTGCAGGAAACAATAGGCGCGCGCAAAGCCGATGGCCAGCGCGGCGAGCGATGCGACCAGCGCGAGCCGCGCATCGACAAACCACACCGCCGCTGCGATGAACGCAGCCACGCTGCTATGATCGGAGGGGAAGCCGTTGTCGGCAGCGTGCGCGACGAGCGGCGTGACGGGCAACACAGTGAAAGGCCTGGGATCGAAGAGCATGCGCCCGGCCGCGTACGTCAGCGCGGCCGCCAGGAGCGCGCCGCCTCCCAACCACAGCAGCAGCGCAGCGCTGCGCGCGCGTGCGAGCGCGGCGAGCATCACTACGAAGGAAATGAGCAAGCCGTACCGCGCCAGCGCGATCATGGCGGCGTTGAGCGAAGCATGTTGCCACAGCGAATGGAAAAACTGCGCGCTTTGCACGAGCGCGATTTCACACCGCCGGCGCACAGTCTCCTTGTTTCTGCGAGAATTCAAATCCGGCGCGACAAAACGGCAGGAAACGACTGCTCGGGTTGTCGCAACTAACGAGAGCCTATGCCAGTGCATCCGATCCATCATCTCGCAATCGGCACCGACGCCTTCAACGTCGCGAAGAAGTTCTATGGCGCACTGCTGCCGGCGTTAGGCTTTGACCAAGTCTTTGAAAGAGACGATTCTTTCGGCTACCAGCGCGAAGGCTTCGAGATCATCGTCATCAAGGCGAAGAGCGTCAAAGAAGACCTGTACGACGGCGAACGCCGCGTGGGCTTCGATCATCTCGCGCTCACCGCCGATACGCGCGCGAAGGTCGATGAGTGTGCTAAGATCCTGGATGAGCTGGGCGCCGACATCGACGACGAACCTTCGATCGTCAGCGAGATGGGCGAAGACTACTATGCCATGTGGGTGCGCGATCCCAGCGGCTTGCGCATCGAAGTGGTCTGCCAGGGCGGCAGCTAGCGCACTTTCACCCGTACTTTCCGGCGCGCGTCCTCGGTCAGCTGCTGTTTGCGCAGGCGGATTGACTGCGGCGTCACCTCGATGTATTCGTCGCTGCGGATGAACTCGAGCGCGCGCTCCAGCGTCAACGGCTCGGGCGGCGCGAGATTGGGCGCGTCATCGGAACCGGAGGCGCGCATGTTCGTCAGCTTCTTCATCTTGCAGACGTTGACGGTGATATCGTCTTCAGTGTTAGCGCGGCCCACGATCATGCCCTCATAGACATGGGTTTGCGGCGCGATAAAAAAGCGGCCGCGCGCCTGCAGGTTGTCGAGCGCGTAGGGCGTGGCAACACCGGTCTCAGCGCTGATGAGCGCTCCGAAAGAGCGATCGACGTTGAGCGGTTGGGGCGGCTGATGATCGTGATAGATGTGGCTCATCAGCGCCGTACCGCGCGATAGCGTCAGCAGCTCGCCGCGCAAGCCGAAGAGCGCGCGCGTCGGTATGGTCGACTCAAGCCGGCGCTGCGATCCGAAGCTGACGATATTCAAGAGCGCCGCGCGCCGTCGCCCGAGCGCCTCGATGACCGCGCCCGCATATTCCTCGGCGACGTCGACGACCAAGTACTCAACCGGCTCGAGCAGCTTGCCGTCGCGTTCGAGCGTGATGACCTCCGGCTTTGAGACTGCCAACTCATAGCCTTCACGGCGCATGGTTTCGATGAGGACGGAGAGATGCAGCTCGCCGCGTCCGGAAACTGCGAAGGTATCCGGCGAAGGCGTGGGCGTCACCCGCAGCGCGACGTTGCTCTCGAGTTCTTTTTCCAACCGTTCTTTGAGATGGCGGCTCGTGACGTACT
>DATGHT010000354.1:0-4554 GCA_035307865.1 Candidatus Eremiobacteraceae bacterium
GAGCTCCTCCTGATCGCGAAAAAACTCCAGGTGCGCCTCGCCGATATTCGTCAGGACGCCGACATGCGGCTGCGCGATGGCAACGAGTTGCGCGATCTCCCCCGGGTGGCGCGCGCCGAATTCGAAAACGGCTACTTCCAAACCCTCGTTCAACGCGTAACAAAGCTTCGCGACGCCGAGCTCGTTGTTCTCATTGTTCGGAGTTGTCTGGACGCTGCGGTGCGGCGCCAGCAGCTGGGCGATCATTTCTTTGGTCGTCGTCTTGCCGGTGCTGCCGGTGACTGCGACGACCCGGCCTTGGAATTGCGTGCGCGCTGCGGCGCCGCCGGCGAGATATGCTTGCTTCGCGTCTGCGACGCGTATAACCGGAACTGCCGTGGCGCGCGGTACCTTGGCGTCGTCGTCGACGACGATGGCCGCACAACCGCGGCTTGACGCTGCGCCGATGAAGTCGTGACCGTCGAAGTGATCGCCCCGCAGGCACACGAAGGTGTCGCCCCTCTGCAGCGTGCGCGAATCGGTGCTGGGCACAAACGTCTCCGGCACGTATTTCGCATCGGCCAAGAAGCGGCCGCCTGCGGCCTCCAAAAAGCGGCCGAACGTCAGCGGCATCGCGGTGCTTCGCGAATGGCGGCGTGCGCTACATCAACGTCGGAATATGGAATCCGCTCATCCCCCACGATTTGGTAGGCTTCGTGACCTTTGCCCGCGATCAACACGACGTCGCCCGGTTGCGCCAGCCGGATGGCGCGTTCGATCGCGCGCGAGCGGTCGCGTATGATTTCGTGTTCGGCTCCGCCGCGCCTCATGCCCGCAACGATCTCGGCGATGATCGCATCCGGATCTTCGTGCCGTGGGTTGTCCGTCGTGATGATGACGTGATCGGCGATCTCCTGCGCGATGCGCCCCATCAGCGGCCGCTTGCTACGATCGCGATCGCCCCCGCAACCGAAAACGCAAAGCAAGCGGTTCTGCGTCGCCGCTCGCGCAGCGCGCAGCACTTTTTCCAACCCATCCGGCGTGTGTGCGTAGTCGATGTAGACGGTGGCCTCTCCGGCCGGCAGCGCCACCATGCGGCCCGGGACCTCGCGAACATTTTCCAGGCCATCGGCCATGGCTTCGACGTCGACGTCCAGAGCGCACGCGATGCCCAGCGCGGCAAGTGCGTTGCTCACGTTAAACGGGCCGGGCAGTCGCAGTGCAAAGGGAGCCGGACGCAGGCTCCGCACCGCGAACGTGGAGCCATCCGGGCCGAGTCTCACATCGGTCGCGTTGAACGTCGCGTCCGGGTTGTTGATGCCGAAGGTGAGGCGTTTGGGGATGATTTTCGCGAGCGTGGCGCCTTCCGCGTCGTCCACATTGAGGACGGCGGTGAGCGGTGCTTTGGTGCGGCGCTTGCGCTCGTCGATAAATAGCTTCCGCTTCGCATCCCGGTACGCTTCGAAGGTACCGTGGAAGTCCAGATGGTCTTGTGTGAGATTCGTGAGCACTGCGACGTCGAACTCAACATCGTCGACGCGGTGCTGGTCGAGCGAGTGACTGGAGACTTCCATGATCGCACCCTGCGCCCCGGCGTCACGGCAATTCGCCAACCAGCGTTGCAGCTCGTTTGCGAACGGCGTTGTGTTCACCGATTCTTGCTGCAGCACACCGCCCAGCCACTCTCCCAGCGTACCGCTCAGCCCGAAGCGCAAGCCGGCTGCGCGCACGATCGATTCGGCGAGAAACGTCGTCGTCGTCTTTCCGTTGGTGCCGGTGACGCCGACGCAAGTGAGTTGCCGGCTTGGGTATTGAAAAAATGCTGCTGACGCCGGCGAGAGCGCGGCCAGCGGATCCATCACGATCGCGACTGCCGCCGAGCGCGGCACGTCCAGATTGCGCCGGCCGATCACCGCCGTTGCGCCGGCGGCAACCGCCGCGCGCGCAAAATCATGCCCGTCAACGTGCTGGCCCCGCAGACAAAAAAAGGCCGCGCCAGGTTGCACGCGACGGGAATCGGTTGCAATGGACGTGATGGGAGTGTTGGGATTGCCGCGGATCTGCGACGGTATTCCCTGCAGCAGACGCTCCAGCGGCACCGCGGCGACGGCGCGCATCAGCGACGTCTTCTCGCAGCGCCCGCATTCTCTCCCGCCGCAGCGCCGCTTCGCTCTTCGGCCGGCGGCGTTAACGCCTCCACCGCGCGTCTGGGTAAGACATTTTCGCGCCACACGACGCGGCGCGCCAGCTCCCGGAAAGCGGGTGCCGCAACGATGCTGCCGTAGTAATAGCCGCGCGGGCGGTCCACTTTGACGAGGACCACATATTGCGGTTTATCCGCGGGGACGATGCCGATGAACGATGCCGCATACGCACCCGCGACGTAGGAGCCGTTGATCACCATTTGCGCCGTGCCGGTTTTACCCGCGAGCGCGTAGCCGGGAATCGCCACACCCTTGCCGGTTCCGCGCCGCACGACGTCGCGCAGCATCGCCAAAAGTTCAGCCGCGGTTTGCGGGCTCATGACGCGCCGCACGATCTGCGGATCGTACCGTTGCAGCACGTGTCCGTCAGGCGCGACGACGGAGCGAACGACCAGGGGCCGCATCAACAAGCCGCCGTTCGCAATCGCGCAATACGCACGCGCCAACGCGAGCGGCGTCACGGAGATGCCTTGTCCGAAACCGATCGTGGCGAGGCGCGAACCCCACCAGTTGTCGGGAGTGCCCACGATGCCTGCGCTCTCGCCGGGAAGATCGATCCCGGTTGGCTCGTCGAAGCCGAAGCGCTGGATGTACGCGTACATCGCCTGCTTGCCGACACGCAGCGCGACTTGCGCGGCACCGACGTTGTGCGAGAAGGTCACGATATCGTCGAGCGTCTCCCAGGCGCGCCCCGAAGCCATGAGCCCGTCGTCGGCATTATGAATGATTCGTTGCCCGACTTCGATCTGATCGCGCGCGGCAAACGTGTCGTCGAGCGAAACCCGGCCTGAATCCAAGGCCGCTGTTGCGGTGATCAGCTTGAACGTCGAACCAGGCTCGTACGGATCGGTAATTGCTTGGTTGCGACGCGCGGCTTCGCTGTAATCGGCAAAATGATTTGGGTCAAAATTCGGCCAGTTCGCAAGCGCCAGCACTTCACCCGTTTGCGCGCGCATGATGATGGCGGAACCACCCGCGGCATCGTAGCGCTGCACCGTCGCTTTCAAGACTTCTTCCGCGGAGAACTGAAGCGTGCGATCGATGGTGAGCACGACGCTTGCTCCCGCCTGGGCGGGTATCGCGGTGCGGCGGCCAAAGGGGATGGGCCGGCCATTCGCGTCAGTCGCTTCGGTCAGCAGACCGCGGCGGCCACGTAACGCCGTGTCGAACGCGTATTCAATACCCGCCAATCCTTGGTCGTCGACGCCCGTGAAACCGACCACAGTGGAACCGATGCGCAGCTGCGGATCGACGCGCCGTCCGGCCGGTTCATCTTCGGCGCCGATGCCGTCCAAATCCAACGATGCGATCCGCTTCGCGACCGACTGTGGAACGTTGCGTGCCAGGTACACGCGCTGCCAGGGATCTCGCATGACGGGTTCGAGCGCACTCGCGCGCAGGTGCAGCAAGGGCGCGAGCTTGGCCGCTTCGATTTGGGGCTGCGTCACCTTTTTCGGATAGACGTAGATCGACGCCGAGGGCAGGCTCGTCGCGAACACGTCGCCGAAGCGATCGAGGATGTCACCACGGCGCGCCGGGATGGGGAAGCTGCCCGCTTGTTCCTGTCCGGCATAGGCTGCCAGGCCTGCACCCTCGCGCACTTGCACGGTGAAGAGCCGCAGTCCGAGTAACCCCGCGACGAGAAAGAAGACCCAAAACAGGATCAGCGCGCGCACGAAGAGCTTCGACCGCTCCTTGTCCTTCATGCGATCGCTGCCGGCGCGGTTTTGACGCTTGCGAGTCAATCCTATCGAGCGCTAAGCCAACGCGTCATACTCACGATGCGTTCGAGCAGTGCGGCGCGGCGCTGCGGCGGCCGGCTTGCGACCGGTTGCGAGATGACCGCGACCTTGGTTGGCTCCGACATGTGCAGCTGGCGCGCGACCGCTTGCAGACGGCCGACCGATTCGAGCTGCGCGACGCGGCTGCGCAGCGCCGTGTTTCTTTCGGCCAATTGCGCGTGCAACTGCTGTTGCACGCCGAGCGCGTAGGTTTGAGCGGTGAGTCCGGACATCAGCGCCACATAGAGCAGCAGGGCGAGCAGCGGCACAACACAGAGGGTGCACAGGCGCGCATTCGTGAGCAGCTTCGTGCGCCGGCGCCTTCGGCGCCGGACGTCGGGCTGTATCGGTGAGGTTCGCACGTCCGCCTGCTGCGGATGCGCGCGTGCTGCTAGCGCCATGACGATGACGGTCCTCCCTGAAGCATGACCGGGTGTTCGAGCCGCTCGCTCGCACGCAGCTTTGCGCTGCGGCTGCGCGCATTGCTGCGCACCTCGGCGGCAGAAGGCCGCAGCGGCTTTCTGGTCAGCGTGTCCATCAGTCCGCTGCGTTCCAGTGCTCTAAACTCTTGCTTGACGACGCGGTCTTCG
>DATGHT010000355.1:0-2695 GCA_035307865.1 Candidatus Eremiobacteraceae bacterium
TTCGTGGTCGAACCCTTGACGTTGCGCTTCTCGCGCCACTCCTCTTCCATCAGTTGTTTCTTGGAGCGCAGCTTTTCTTCGCGATCTCGGATCTGCGCCGCTTTCTCGAATTCCTGCGCTTTGATGACCGCTTCTTTCTCCGTGCGGACTTTGCGGATCTCGTTTTCGACCTCGCGGATCTCCGGCGGCAGCGACGTGGACTGGAGTCGCACGCGCGAGGCTGCCTCGTCCATGAGATCGACGGCTTTGTCGGGCAAGAAGCGATCCGTGATGTAGCGGTCGCTCAAACGCGCCGCGGCGTCGAGCGCCTCATCGCTGATCTTCACGCGATGGTGCGCTTCGTAGCGGTCGCGCAGACCCTTGAGGATCTCGATCGTCTCCTCGACCGACGGCTCGCCCACCATGATCGATTGGAAACGCCGTTCGAGCGCCGAGTCTTTTTCGATGTGCTTGCGAAATTCGTTGAGCGTGGTCGCACCGATGCACTGCAGCTCGCCGCGAGCCAGCGCAGGTTTGATGATGTTGCTGGCGTCGATCGCGCCTTCAGCGGCGCCGGCACCGACCAGGGTGTGGAGCTCGTCGATGAAGAGGATGATCTCGCCGCTGGCCGCGCGGATCTCATCCATGACCCGTTTCATGCGCTCTTCGAATTCGCCGCGGTACTTCGTGCCCGCGACGAGACCGGCCAGGTCGAGGGTGATGACCCGTTTGTCGCGCAGCGGTTCGGGGATGTCGCCGCTGATGACGCGCTGCGCCAAGCCCTCCGCAATCGCCGTCTTGCCGACCCCCGGCTCGCCGATGAGCGCCGGGTTGTTCTTGGTTCGCCGCGAGAGGATCTGGATGACGCGCTCGATCTCCATGTTGCGGCCGATGACCGGGTCGAGCTTGCTCTCGCGAGCGAGCTGCGTCAGGTCGCGGCCGTAGGCATCGAGGGTCGGGGTCTTGCTCTTGCCCTTTGCAGTGCTTTGCGTTTGCGTTTCCGCGCCCAGCAGCGAGGTCGTCTGCACGCGCACTTTCGCCGGGTCGACGCCGAGGTTGGTGAGCACGCGAGCAGCCACGCCTTCGCCTTCCCGGATCAGGCCCAGCAGCAAGTGCTCGGTTCCAATGTAGTTGTGATTGAGCTGGCGCGCTTCTTCGAAAGCGAGTTCGATCACGCGCTTGGCGCGCGGGGTGAACACCATCTCTTGCTGGACGGTTTGGCCGCCTCGTCCGACGATCGCCTCAACTTCGGCCCGAACCTTCGCCAGGTTGACTCCTAAAGTTTCCAACACTTTGGCGGCAAGGCTCTCGCCTTCGCTGATGATGCCGAGCAGGATGTGTTCTGTCCCGATGTAGTTGTTGCCGAGCCGCTGCGCCTCTTCTTGGGCGAGCACGATCGAACGTCGCGCGCGCTCGGTGAACGGTTCCCACATGGACATCTGTTTCTTGACTCCTTGAGTGCGCTACGGGACATCGCACCCGATGTGCCGCCTTCCGCGGCAGGTCTCTCCTAGCGCACTTGTTCGACGGACGCCGGGCCTGTGACCCCTTGACCCCTGCACGTGCCGTCTTGCCCCAAAAGAGTCCCTATTATGGAAAACGTTTTAGTGTGATTGTTGGTTCATATTACAGTCATCGGCTAAACGCGAAAGGATTCTCGCAAAGCGAAAGCCTCAAGGGATCACGGTCCGTGCTGTACTGGTGCCCGATTTTACTCAGGATGTCGCATCGGCTTTCGGTCGATTGGAAGACCAATCGCTACGCCCGGATTGCACAATCCGGATGCGGGTTCGTCGCTATTACCCGCTCGCCGATCAGTACGCCTTGGAGCGTGGCCGCTTGAGGCCTACCGCGATAATACGCCCCTTGCTTTCGGCGTGTCAAGCCTCCCGACAAGAATGGCTTGCAAGCGGCGCGAAGCAAACAAGCGAAAAAATGTTATCCACAGATGCGCACGATTCGCGACGTTCACACGATCTTCACACGGTCGCGATTGCGTTCGGCTCCAACATCGGCGACCGGCGCGGCAGCATCGCCGCTGCCTTGCAAAAATTGCGCGAGGTGGTGCGCATCGCGCGGATTTCATCCGTCTATGAGACCACGCCGGTGGGCTACACGGCCCAGCCCGACTTTCTTAATCTTACGTGTGTCGGGACGACGGCGCTCGGCCCGCGGGCGCTGCGCGAAGCGCTCGCAAAAATCGAACGTCAAGTCGGCCGGCGCTTGAGCGTGCCGCTCGGGCCGCGCGCGATCGATCTCGACCTGCTGCTCTACGACGATCTGATCCTGCGCGACAAAGACTGCACGATTCCGCATCCCGGCTTGACCACGCGCGCATTCGTGCTCATTCCGCTGGCTGAAATAGCGCCCGACCTGGTGGAACCGGTCTCGGGCAAATCCGTCCGCGAGCTCGCCGCTGCCGTCGACCCGTCCGGCGTCCGGATGTGCGAGGGCGGGCTGCTGACGCGCATCCAGCGCGACGTGCAAGAGTCCAGGCCCCAAGTGCCGCTCGCGCTCAATCGCGCGGGCATCACGGGCGTCAAGACCGTTATCACCGTGCCGCGCGGGCCGCAGGGCACGCAACCGGTCATCGCCTCCTTCGATATCTACGCCGACCTCGACGCGAGTCACAGCGGCGTGCACATGTCGCGCTTCTCGCAAGATCTCGAGGACGCGCTGAACGAGCTCACCGCGGGCGAAGTGTCCGACGTCGGCG
>DATGHT010000356.1:0-2254 GCA_035307865.1 Candidatus Eremiobacteraceae bacterium
GGCTGCACGACAGGTCGGGCTCGTTTACTGAGGACGAAGCCTTTGACGCAGTCGAGGCGCAGCTACGAGAGTTACCGCCGCCGCTTTTCGTGGAGCCGGAACTGCGCAAACAGCCGCAGCGGCTCGTGCACGCTGCACTCCAGCGCATGACGGCCCTAGGAATGCTGCGCTCCTTCGAAGATCGCTACGAGCTCACCGGCCGGCGGATGCATCCAGCCTTCTCGCGCACGCCCGACATGATCGCCTACCAAGCCAATTTTCACCAGGAGACGCTTGAGGGCGCTCGCTATGGCGCCGGCAAGGAACCTAGTGCCTGCAGCGCCTGAGGCGGTGCTGGTCACCGGCGCTTCCACCGGGATCGGCGCGGCTGCGGCCGACGCACTTGCACGTGCAGGCTACGCAGTGTTTGCGGGCGTCAGAAAAGAATCCGGTGCCGTTCGCTCGAGCGAGCGGCATACCGGGATGCGCGAAACCCAACTGGACGTCACGGATGCCTCATCAATCGCACGTGCGGCCGCAACCGTAGCGGAGAGCGGACTCGCCCTGCGGGGCGTCGTCAACAATGCCGGCATCGCTTTGGGTGGGCCGCTAGAGTTTTTGCCGGTTGACGAGCTGCGCCGGCAATTCGAGGTCAACGTCTTCGGCGCCGTCGCAGTGACCCAGGCCTTTCTTCCACAGCTGCGCAGCGCGCGAGGGCGTTTGTTATTCGTGGGCTCGGTCTCAGGGCGCGCGGCAGTGCCCTTCTTGGGTCCCTACAGCGCCTCGAAGTTCGCGCTGCGTGCCATTGCCGATGCGTTGCGCGTCGAGCTGGCGCCCTCGGGTATCGCTGTCGTGCTGATCGAACCGGCTTCGGTCAAGACACCGATCTGGCGCAAAGGCCGCGAGTCACGCCACGAATTACTTCGCAGCCTCGGACCGCAGGCGCAGCGCTATTATAAGGAAGAACTCGAAGCGCTGTTTCGCATGACCGAGCGGGAGGAACGCAATGCCATGCCGGTCGAGCTCGTGACCAAGGCTGTCCTGCATGCGATGAGCGCACGCCGGCCGCGGGCGCACTACGCTGTCGGCGCCGCTCTGGCCAAATTCTTTGGCGTATTGCCCGCTAGTCTTCAAGACCGGCTGATGCGAGAATCGCTCCAGCGCCGCTGAAAGGGAGTTATGGAATACCGGAATGTAGGCAGGTCCGGCTTGCTGGTCTCGGCCGTGGGCGTCGGATGCAACAACTTCGGCGCTCGCGCCAGCTTGGAAGCGTCGTCTGCAGTCGTCCACAAAGCATTGGAGCTCGGCATCAATTTTTTTGACACTGCCGACGTCTACGGACCGCGCGGCGTCTCAGAAGAATATTTGGGCAAGGCGTTGGGCGACAGGCGTCGCGACGCGGTCATCGCCACGAAGTTCGGCAGCCCGATGGCGGATGATCCCTTCACGCGCGGCGCATCGCGGCGCTACATCGTCGCTGCGGTCGAAGCAAGCCTCAAGCGGCTCAACTCCGACTACATCGACCTCTACCAGGTCCACACGCCCGATCCGGCGACGCCGCTGGACGAAACGCTGCGTGCCTTGGACGATCTCGTGCACCAGGGAAAAGTGCGCTACATCGGTCATTCCAATTTCGCGGGCTGGCAAGTGAGCGAATGCCACTACCTCGCGCAAACGCAACTGCTGACACCCTTTGTCTCCGCGCAAAACGAATATAACCTGCTCGAGCGCTCGATCGAAGCGGAGCTGGTGCCCGCGTGCCAGGCGCACGGCGTCGGAATCTTGCCCTACTTTCCGCTCGCGAGCGGATTCCTCACGGGAAAGTACAGCCGTAGCGGTCCGCTGCCCGAAGGTGCACGCTTGACGAATAATGCAGCCACGCGGGCACGTCACATGACGGAGCGCAACTGGACGATCCTGGAAAAACTCACGGCGCTGGCCGAACGCCGCGGCCACAGTATGAACGACCTCAGCGTCGCCTGGCTATTGAGCCGGCCGTACATCAGCAGCGTGATCGCGGGCGCCACCCGGCCAGAGCAAGTCGAGGCCAACGTCAGGGCCGGGCAATGGCGTTTGAGTCCGGAGGACGTGGCCGAGATCGACGCCATCACCGCCTGACGGCGGCGTAAAAGCGGCGTCCGGCGGCGCTGAAGGCAGCTCGGCCGCCGGCAGCCAAGTTTTGCCAACCATGGTTAACAAGCAGCCGGATCGCTCGCGCGAGCGCGCGCGCGAAGACTACCTCAAGGCGATCTATCACTTGGGCGAAGGTCAGCCC
>DATGHT010000357.1:0-2007 GCA_035307865.1 Candidatus Eremiobacteraceae bacterium
AACGAATCGATACGATCAAGGATCGTTTGGCCAAAGTCGTCGTACCCGAGCCAAAACCAGCGATGAGCCGCGATGCGCAATCCGGTCGTGACGGGCGCTTCTAACAAACTTGCGAAAGCGCAAGAGGTAACGGCCGCCAAAGGCGCGCGCGCAGCGGTGCCGCTGTATTTGGAAGCGGCCGACGCGCTTTTGCAAGAGGGGCACGCCGATGCCGCGGCCGCTGCGCTGCACGACCTTTTAAATCTACGCGAGAAAAAGCGCGGCTTGTTCGGTGCCAAGGAGATCAACCCGCTGGGCGAAGAGCGGCTTGCGATCGCTCGGCGCTTTGCGACGCTCACCCATCAAGCGACGGTCACCGACACCATTCTCGAGCTGTTAGGAACGCTTGCCGCAGAATTTCCGGACGAGCCTGCGGTGCGCTTCGCCAACGCCGAAGCGCTCTATCGCGCCGCATACATCGCAGACGCCATCGACGAATACCGTTACTGTGCCCACCTCGACGCCGACGACGGGGCGTTGGCGGCTCGGCTGGGCGAACTGTACGCGGTCGTCAGCCGCAATAGCGAGGCCGCGGAAAGCTTACGTCGCGGCATCATGCGCTTGCGGGAGCAAGGTTCGTATGACGGCATTGCGGGCTATTGCGCCAGACTCGTCGAGGTGGCCCCCGAATCGGCCGCCGACGTGCACGATTGGATCTACGCATTGCCGGAGGACGGGTTTGCTCAGCAACGGGCCGACGTGACCAAAGCGCTCGACCTCGTTCGCGAACGTAACCTTGACGACGGCCGCTGGGTCGATGTCGAGGAGCGCCTTGCAACGTTGCACGAAGAGGTGTATGCGCCTGTCGTGTCGCCGCCGATCGCTGAGGACTGGGCGGTTACCGAAGCCGTCGCGCAAGCTACCGGTTCTGACGAGATGAGCGTGCTACTGGCCGGCTCGACGACGGAAACCGAGGAAACATTCGTGCCCGTCTCAGACAACGGCACAACGGACTATTCTCTCGCCCAGGAGCCGCCGGTCATTAAGGGCGCCGAAGGCTTGCAAGTCAGCGCCGGCCGCGTTGAACCGACCGAGTCAGTCGACCTCGAGGAAGAGCAACCAGAACCGGTAGAGGCGGTGCGAGAAACCGCATCTGAGGCAGCGCCGCCAGTGCGGTCCACCGCGCCGCTTGCCGGCTCGCCGCTCCCGCCCGGTCTCGCTGCGTACACGCGCCGCAAAGGTGATACCCTCTATGCTGCCGGCGATTTCGCCGGCGCTGCGCCCTGCTACGAACGGCTGCTCAAAGCGGGCTTCGATCCAGAGATTGGCAGCCTGCTGCTGGATTGCTACACGCAGTCCGGACGCTCCGGGCAGTCAGGCGAATTGGCCATGCAGCTGGCCGACGCATACGCCGCGCTCGGAGAAGTAGACAAAGCCGTCGACGTCTTGAGCCTCGTGTTGCAGTACATGCCCAACGCGTCGCTGGAACAGCGGCGCGCTGAACTGCTCGCGACTGCGGGCCGCTAAACCCGCTTCTTCGTTCCTTAGATCGAGAAGGTGTACAGCAACCGGTAGGTCTCGGTCGCCGGCTTGCCGTTGATGCGCGGCGGCTCGAAACCGCTGTTGCGAGCTGCCGAGAGCGCGGCGCCATCCAACAGCTTGTTTCCGGTGGACTGGTCGATGCGCGCTGAGAGCACGTTGCCGCTGGGTCCGATGACCGCAAGCACGACCGCGGTACCCTGTGCTCCTTCTTCGCGGGCGACTTCAGGATAGTCCGGCCGCACTTGTTTGGTGAAGCGCGCGTCGACGACGATCTCGGGCGCGTACACCGCGGTCGGCTCGGCAATGGGCACCTGAGGCGGCGCGGCGGCGGCCACTTGGACCGGTGATGCGGTCGGTGACGCCATCGGCTGCACGTTCGCTTGCTCTGTATTCGCCGAACTGCTCTGGTTCGCGTCGGCTGAACGAGTGTTGGCGGAAGGCTGCGTGCCCAGGTCCGCCGCGCTATAGCCGGCATTGAGGTCGGCG
>DATGHT010000358.1:0-2199 GCA_035307865.1 Candidatus Eremiobacteraceae bacterium
TGCGCGTGCACGAAATACTCGCCCGGTTTGAGGTCGGCCTCGCTGAGCGGAGCGCCTTCCTTGGCGGCGCGCAGTTTCTGCCGGCGCGCCGGATGTCCGTAAAGCTCGTTGTCACCGATGACGATGAGGCCGAGGCTGGGAATGACGAAGCCGCAGTCGATGTTCCCGTCGTCGCACATGACGAGGCTGCTGTCGGGAGGCAGCGTGAGTTGGGCAGGCGCCGCAGAGCACACGAGGTCGTGCTCGTCCAGCACTTCACGGATGCGGCGGTAACCGACGGAGACGACGGCCAGCGCCGCTTTGCGGCCGAACTGCGCGCGCACGTATTCAATGAAGCGCTCGATGCTGCGGCCGAAGGCAGGCGCGGGTTCGGCCGGCAAGCCGACTTTGCGATCGGCGGGCGGGCTCAAGCGAACCTGCCCCGTCCCGGTGATGAAATTGACGATGGCGCGATCGCGAGCGGCTCGTGCGACCTGCTCGAGAGGGAACACTTCGGGCTCAACCGCGGGCGCGGCTTCAATGGTCGGTTCGGATGTCGCGGCGACCTTCTCATCTCTGCTACCGTCGGGCGCAGCTTCGTCTACGGCATCGGGCTGCGAATCGAGAGCGGCGTCTGCGGCGGCGACGGTCGTGTCTTCGCGCGCCACGCGCAAGCCGTGATCGATGGCGACGATGGCTTCCGCATCTTCAATGAAGAGCGGTGCGTGCGGCGCGTACTGCCAGATAGTGGCTGTGAGATCTCCGGCGCTGGCTTCAGTCCACGGGCCGACCACGATTTCGGTGAGATCACTCGTCGAGCGCTGCGTGCCGATCGCGAAGGTGCGGATCTGCTCCAAGCGATCGCCGAAAAATTCCAGCCGCACCGGATGGTCGGCGGTTGCGGGAAAAATATCGAGGAGGCCGCCGCGCACTGCGAACTCGCCGACCGCGCTGACGACATCAGCGCGTTCGTAGCCAAGCCGCGCGAACGCAGCGATGAGATCGTCCCAGGCGTATTCCTTGCCGGCCAGCAGACGCCGGCGCGCCGCGGCGAAGCGCGACGGATCCGGTAACGGCTGGCGCGCGGCAGCCTGCGATACGCAGTAGATGCCGGGGCGGCCATCTTGCAGCCGCTCAAGGAACGTGAGCCGGTCGCTGCGCTCGGAGGGATTGACGGGCGTGTTGCCGACGTCGCGCGGCCGGAGGGTGGAAACGGGCGAACCTTCCGCCGTCAGGTAAAACGCGCTATCGTTGGCAAAGCGGTCGGCGGAATCGGGGCTCGCAGTCCAGACCACGAATTGCCCGCCGTTTGCTTCCCATAACGCCGCGGCGACAGCGGGCCGCGCGCACGCGGCCAGTTCAGCTACATCGACAACCGCTTGCACGCGCAGCGCTTGCGAAACGTCTTCCAGCGCGTGGCTTGATGTGCGGAGTCCGTGAGTGAGGGCAGAGGCGACCGAAGACGGCACGGATGATTTCCCCAACGAGTCGTGGCCGGATCGTGCTCGACCCGGCCTGTAAATCAGAGCCCCCCTACTTCACGATGCAGAGCAAATGTGCCCTGCATCGCAGCCTCACGTCGGCTTGAACGAGGTAAATGACGGCACAAGGCCGGAGTGAGGCTGCGGCTCGGACGGACGGGCTGGATGAGGGCGAATGATCGAAACCGCGGAGGTATGATTGAAAAGGCTCACAGCAATCGTGCTGTTGATCGCCGTTGTCGCGCTCGCATACGTCTTGACTCAACCACGCCAGCATCCGACGCGAACCGCCGGCCAAGCTCCGCCCAGCCCCCCGCCGCTGGGCTCGGGCGCGAAAGCCCCGCCTACTCCCCAAGTCCAAATTTCAGCAGGAAGCGGTCAGGCTACGGCGTCAGCGTCACCGCCGCTATACTCCGCGAGCGCTTCGCCGACCGTCTCGGCGCCATCACCAGTGTCTTCGCAACTCGCCAGTCCCGCGGCGCAAGCGACGGGTAGCCCGCCCGTTCTTCCCGTTGTTTCCGCACAACCGGTTCAAGGTGCGACGAGATCGGGCGATCTGCCACCCGGGGTGCCTTACGCTTCGAACACCGATCCGGTCCGCATCGCTTCGATCAAACTCAGTTCGGATGAGTTACGCGGGGGCGATCTTGCCTCCGCGACCGTGATCACGAGCAGCAATGCGGCCGCCATGACCGCGCGCATCGGCACGTATCAGATCAGCGTGCCGCGGACGGCTCCG
>DATGHT010000359.1:0-4828 GCA_035307865.1 Candidatus Eremiobacteraceae bacterium
GGTTGCCAATGCCATCATTTCCTACAAATCAGCGCGCGAGCCGGGTGAGGATCTGACGCAGGCGGCGACCTCGTTCGATCATCCGATCTGCGTCAACGCGCAACTTTCGGCGCCGCGTACGCTTTGGCCGCACAGCCATTACCTGCAGGACCCCGCCTTCTGGCACAGCGACGAGCACTTGGGCGCGGTCGCCATCGTGGCGCATGGCTAAAAGCGTAGGCGGCGCGCCCCAGCGGGCCGGTGTCGCCGTGATCGGCGCGGGAGTCGTCGGCGCCGCCGTCGCCTACGAGCTGAGCAGCTTGGGCGTCGATACGCTCGTCTTGGAATCGGCGAATGGTCCTGCAAGCGGCGCGAGCGGCGCGAATTCCGGCATCATCCACACCGGGTTCGACGCAGGCCCCGGCACCTTCGAAACCGATATGATTCTCGCGCATGGTCAGCGCTGGCGCACGGTGTTTGACGAGCTCGCGGTGCCGTACAGCAGTTGCGGTGCGGTCATGCTCGCGCTCACTTTTTCGGACGTCACGCGTTTGGCCGGACTTGCGGAGAATGCCGCGCGCAACGGCATCAAAGTCCGGCAGTACGACAAGGGCCAGCTGCGGCATCTCGAGCCGTTCGCGCGAGCTCAGGGCGGCTTGCTCATCCCGGAAGAAGGCATTACCGATCCCTACGAAACGGTAGAGCGGCTGTTGCATGCAGCCGGCGCAGTGCACTACGGTGTTGCGGTGCGCAGCGTCGAGCCGCACGAACACGGCGTTATCGTGCACACGCCGGCCGGCGATGTCACGGCGCGCTTTGCGGTCAATTGCGCCGGCTTGTTCGCCGACGAGATCGCGGCCGACGATTCGTTTTCGATCACGCCGCGGCGCGGCGAATTTGCTGTCTTCCCGCAAGACGCAGCGCCGCTGGCCGGCCACATTCTGCTGCCGCTGCCGCAAAAAGAGACCAAAGGCATTCTCGTCTTTCCCACGCTGCACGGCTTCCTGTGCGCCGGACCCACCGCCGTCGATCAAAGTGACAAGCGCAGCGCGAAAGTCGATCCGGAGCAGCTCGCGTCCCTGACCCGCGCGGCGGCCAAACTGCTACCACGGCTGGCAGATTTTCGGCCGGTGGATTCGTGGGCTGGTTTGCGAACCGTGGGCCATCCGCACAACTACATCGTCGAGTGGTCGAAGCGCGTGCCGGGCTTGTTTCATGTGGCCGGCATCCGGTCGACGGGGCTGTCGGCGTGTCTCGGTCTGTCGGCATACGTCGCTGACCGCTTGCGCGAACGCGGTTTGAACACGGGCGCGCGCCGCAGTTTCGCCAAGCCGCCGCCAATTACACCGCGGCCTTGGTGGCAGCGCCGCACGGCGTAATCTCGTGTACTATCTCGGCATCGATCAAGGGACGAGCGGCACGGCCGTGGCGGCCTTCGACGAGCACTTGCGCCTACGTTTGAGCAGCTACCGGCCGATCAAGACGTTTACGCCAGCGCCCGGAAGAGCGGAACAGCAAGCTGCTGAGATCGTGGACAGTGTCACGAGTGCGGTGGCCGAAGTGTTGACCGCGTTGGGGACAAGCGAGCGCGTCGCAGCCGCCGGCATTGCCAATCAGGGCGAGAGCGTCGTTTGCTGGGATAGTGCCTCCGAGTGGACGACGCCCGTGGTGTTGTGGTCGGACGAACGAGGTGCCGACCTCGTCGACGGCCTTCGCGCTCGTGGCCTCGGAAGCTGGATAGAACAAGTCAGTGGATTGCCGCTCAGCCCGTATTTTTCCGCGGCCAAGCTGAGCTGGCTCCTCCAGCGCGACTCGCATGCAAACGAGGCGCTGCGCCGCGGCACGCTCCGCTGCGGAACGCTGGATTCGTTTCTCGGTTGGAAACTTGGGGATGGGGTGTACCTCACCGACCACGGCACAGCCTCACGCACGCAGCTGTTGGGCTTGAACCCGCTCGTCTGGAATGCGGCGCTGCTCGAAGCATTTTCACTGCCGCCAGCGCTCTTGGAAGAACAGCTGCTGCCGCGATTGCAGCCATCACTTGGCGACCACGGTTCTCTGAGGCACGGCTCTTGGCCGGAGGTGCTGCCGTGGTATGCAAGTCTCGTCGATCAGCCTGCAGCGCTTGCCGGCAACGGGTGTTTTGCGCTCCACGACCTGAAGATCACGTACGGCACGGGTTGCTTTGTGGTGCGCAACGCAGGCCCCACACGGCCCACGGCCGCAAACGGTTTGGCGACCTCTATTGCGTGGACGGATAGTTCGCAGCGCGTCTATGCGCGCGATGGGGGCGTGTTCTCTGCCAGCTCGGCGCTACAGTGGCTTACCGGTCTCGGCCTACTACGTAGCGCACAGGAAGCGTCGCAGCTCGCCGCGAGCGTGGACAGCAGCGGCGGCGTGCGATTCTTGCCCGCATTGGCCGGACTCGGCGCGCCATGGTGGCGCCCGCGCCAGCGCGCGATCCTGGATGGTCTGACCGCCGCGTCGACGCCCGCGCATATCGTGCGAGCAGTGCTCGACGGAATCGCGTTCCGCGTTTGCGATATCGTCCGCGCCGTTCGTGCAGCCGATGGCGTGCTGCCGGACACCGTCCGCGTCGACGGCGGACTGAGCGCATGCGAGTACCTCATGCGACGCCAAGCGGATCTGCTCGGCGTGCAGCTGCAACGGGGCAGTTCCGATGAGGCGACCGTCTTTGGCGCCGCTGCTTTGGCAGCGCTGGCCACCGGTGCCGTGACGGAGGAAGATATCGCGGCTGCGAGTCCGCCGCAATGCAGTTACGAGCCCCGCACCAGCGCCGACGAACGGGAAAGCGAATACAGCCAATGGCTTGGCTGGCTGCGGCGCGTTGCGCCGGAGCGCTGACGAGGCTTCACGCCAGCTCTCTCGAAACTTTGCAGTCACGGGAGTCCGAAGGACTGAGAGGGCGCGCCACGCGCGTCGACCGTTGAACCTGATCTGGATAATGCCAGCGAAGGAAGCGATTATGAACGTTACTCTGAATCCGAAAGCCCAAGCCTCATCCCATAAGATCTACGTCGACGGAGCGCGCGGCGTGCGCGTCCCCATGCGACAGATACATCTGACCGACGGCACCGATTTTCGCGTCTACGATACGAGCGGCGCGCACAGCGACGGGGGAGCCGCGGTCGACGTTCGCCAGGGGTTGCCGCCGTTGCGCGGCCCTTGGATCGCGGCTCGCCAAGACGTCGAGCAGCTGACCGCTCCGAGCTCGGCATACCGCCGACAGCGCGAGAGCGACACGGCCCTCGACGGCTTGCGGTTCGAGCACCGCCGGTTGCCCCTGCGGGCCAAGACAGGCCGCAACGTGACGCAACTGCACTACGCGCGCCGCGGCGAGATCACGCCCGAGATGGAATTCATCGCCGTACGCGAGGGCGTGCCGGCCGAGCTCGTGCGCGAGGAGGTCGCGTCCGGACGAGCGATCATTCCGGCGAACGTCAACCACCCCGAATCGGAGCCGATGATCATCGGGCGTCGCTTCTTGGTGAAGATCAACGCGAACATAGGCAACTCAGCCGTCAGTTCTTCCATTGAAGAAGAAGTCGAAAAAATGACCTGGGCGACTCGCTGGGGCGCCGACACGGTCATGGATTTATCCACAGGCAAGAACATCCACGAAACGCGCGAGTGGATAGTCCGCAATGCTCCGGTACCGATCGGCACCGTTCCGATCTATCAGGCAGTCGAGAAAGTCGGCGGCAACGTCGGCGATCTCAACTGGGAAATCTATCGCGACACGCTCATCGAGCAGGCCGAACAAGGCGTCGACTACTTCACCATCCACGCCGGCGTCTTGCTGCGCTACGTGCCTTTGACCGCGAACCGGATCACCGGCATCGTGTCGCGCGGCGGTTCGATCATGGCGCAGTGGTGCTTGCTCCATCACCAAGAAAACTTCTTGTACACGCATTTCGAAGAGATCTGCGAGATCATGAAAGCCTATGACGTCGCGTTCTCGCTCGGTGACGGTTTGCGGCCGGGCTGCACCGCCGACGCCAACGACGCGGCGCAGTTCGGCGAGCTCGATGCGCTCGGCGAGCTCACCAAGATTGCCTGGCGGCATGACGTGCAGGTCATGATCGAGGGCCCCGGCCACGTGCAGATGCATCTCATCAAGGAGAACATGGATCGCCAGCTGGCCACCTGCAGCGAGGCGCCGTTCTACACGCTCGGCCCGTTGGTCACCGACATCGCACCGGGCTACGACCACATCACGAGCGCGATCGGCGCGGCGATGATCGGCTGGTACGGCACCGCAATGCTGTGCTACGTGACGCCGAAAGAGCATCTCGGGCTGCCCAACAAGAAAGACGTGAAGGATGGCGTGATCGCCTATA
Source organism: Candidatus Eremiobacteraceae bacterium (assembly GCA_035307865.1). Taxonomy (GTDB): domain Bacteria; phylum Vulcanimicrobiota; class Vulcanimicrobiia; order Eremiobacterales; family Eremiobacteraceae; genus JALYZS01. The sequence continues at coordinate 4,341 of DATGHT010000359.1, forward strand.
AGATCGCGGCTCACGCGGCCGACCTCGCCAAGGGGCACCCGCTCGCGCGCGAGTGGGATGACATCCTGTCCAAGGCGCGCTTCGAGTTTCGCTGGGAAGATCAGTTCGCGCTCTCGCTCGATCCGGAGACGGCGCGCTCGTATCACGACGAAACGCTGCCGGCGCAAGGCGCCAAGGTCGCGCATTTCTGCTCGATGTGCGGACCGCATTTCTGCTCGATGCGGATCACGCAGGACGTGCGCGAGTATGCGGCACGCCTGCATGTTGACGAGCACGCGGCTCTCGAGGAAGGGATGCGGGAAAAAGCGCGTGAGTTCTCCGAGCTCGGCGGCGAGCTCTACGTACCGCTCGCAAAACCGTAGCGCAGCGGCGCATTCCAGCCCGATAACGACTGGTATGCGCCTGCGGCCACTTCACTACGTCGTGCTGAGTGCGTTGGCAGCGATCGCTGCGGCGGGGTTGCCGCAGCTAGCGGCTCGCGCCACAAC
>DATGHT010000360.1:0-3537 GCA_035307865.1 Candidatus Eremiobacteraceae bacterium
CTTCGTCCAGTACGCGCCCTACAAGCTCAAAGACGGCGAATGGACGCAGGCGCGCAAGGACCAGTTCGCCGACAGCTGCTTTGACATCGTCGAGCAGCACGCGCCCGGTTTCAAAAATTCCGTGCTTGGCCGGCAGATCCTGAGCCCGGTGGACCTCGAGCGCACGTTCAATCTCACCGGCGGAAACATTTTCCAGGGTTCGATGGCGCTGCACCAGCTCTTCATGTTCCGCCCGGTTCCCGGGTTTGCGGGCTATCGCACGCCTGTCAAAGGCTTGTTCTTGTGCGGCGCGGCTGCGCACCCCGGCGGCGGGGTCATGGGTGCTGCCGGCTGGAATGCCGCGCGCGAAATGCTCAAGCGCTAGCGCGCTCTCACAGGTCCTTCACAAACACGATGTGTTCGAAACCCCAATACGGCAGGCGCGCTTCCTCGTGCATGTCAAGTTTGCGTGCCACCCCGAGCGAAGGAGTGTTTTCCGGACGGATGAGCGAGATGGCGCGTCGACGCCCGAGGCTGCTACGGATGAACTGCAGAGACGACGCCGCTGCTTCGGTCGCAAAGCCACGCCGCCAGTGCGCCTTATCGATGATGTACGCCAGACCGGCTTCATCGCGTCCATTGATTCGTTGCAGCAGCACGCCGGCTTGACCCACGGGCTTGGCGGTCGCCGTTTCCAAAACCAGCCAGTACGCGAAGCCGTCGCGCGCGTAGCGCGCTTGCTGGCGCTCGATCCATTCTAACGATTCGGCGCGCGAATAGATGCGGTCCCAAAAGCGCATGACCTCCCGGTCGGCGAGCAATTCGGCGATGTAGTCTAGATCGGAGATCTGGAGTTCGCGCAGCGTGAGCCGCTGCGTTTGCAAGATCGTCGCCATACGTTGAATAGGTAAGCCTAGGCGAGCGCCTTCCCGAGCTCGACGAACGAGCGATCGTAGCGGTAGCTGATGCCCATGTGGTTGTCATCGAACTCTTCGTGGAGGTAGGGGACGCCGATCTCGTCGAGGCGCGAGCAAAAGATTCGCGCGCCGAATTGCAGATTGAATTCGTCACGCAGCCCGGCATCCACGTAGATCTTCTTCATCGACTTCAGCGCGTCGGCGTGCTCGCGCACCATGTGAACCGGATCATTTGCTTCCCAGCGCTTCCACACGTCGCCGCGGATCTCGCCGCTCGGCAGCTTCACCGGCAGATCGATGCCCATGGGCATTTTTGGATCGGGTGAATAGCACGCGGCCATGGCCAAAATATTCAACACCTCCATCGCCTCGTGGGTCTTCTTCGGCAGGGTCACAAAGTGTTTGAAGAACTTCTCCACGCCACCGTGCTGCTCGATCCCGGTGACGAATTTCGGGAAATCCGGTAGATAGCAATACGCGAAGTAAGCGTCACCGGCGTGCGTGCCGAGCGCGCCAAATGTTTGCGGTTGCCGCATCGCCAGACGCATGGCGCCATAGCCGCCGCTCGACTTTCCCGTCACGCCGCGATGATCGCGGCCGGCCTTGGTACGCAAGCGCTCATCGACCAGCGGCACGATCTCTTCGATCAGGTAGTCCTCATAACGGCCGGTCGCCGACGAATTCATGTATTGGCTTCCGCCCAAGCGCGTGAAGCAGTCCGGCAGCACGCAGATCGCGGCGGGCATCTCACCCGAGCTGATCAGCCGGTCGAGACGCGCGTCCATGCTCTCCGCGAAGGGATCGAAGTTGAGCATCGAACGGCCCGTGCCCGTGAAACCGGTGAGGAAATAGATGACCGGATAGCGCGCCTGCGAGTTGTCATAGCCCGGCGGCAGGTAACAATACAGATCCCGATCGGCTGGATCGCCCAGGGGATTGTCGCGCAACATTTTAGAGCTGTGGCGTAGATTTTGGACTTCGCCGCGTTGCATGGTCTTCATGGTGCGGCTATTCACGGCGACGCAGGCCGTTCCCCAGCTGCGGAGTGCCTTACGGGCCGTACGAGATGCGGTAGATCGCGCCCAGCCTATCGTCGCCGACGTAAAGGGATCCGTCGGCCGCGAGGGCGAGGCCAACCGGCCGCCCCACATAGTTGCCCGACTGCAGCCAGCCGGTGATGAAGTCTTGATAGCTCACTGGTCTGCCTGCTGAAAAAGTCACGTACACGACTTTGTCTCCGGTGGCAACCGAGCGATCCCACGATCCGTGAAACGCGACGAAGGCGCCGCCGCGATACTGCGCCGGGAATTGCGACGCATAATAGAAGACGATGCCGAGCGGAGCCGAGTGCGCCTGAAAGTCGAGAGCTGCCGGCACCTGTCCTGAACAATTGGCGCTCGCATATTCCGGATTCGGGAGCCGATCGGCGGCGTTGGGATCCGGATAGCAGCGCGGCCAGCCGAAGTTGCCGCCGGCTGGCACCTGGTCCAGCTCGTCGGGCGGAAGATTGTCGGTGACGGCTTGTGACGGCCCGATGTCGTCGCGTTGGTTGACGACGGCCCACAGGCGGCCCTGGTTGTCGAAGGCGAGTCCCGATGCGTTGCGCAAACCGCTGGCGTAGATGCTGCCCGTCGCATCCCCGTTCGCGTAGTGCAACACGGTCGCAAAGCGCGCGTCGCTCTCGTTGCAGATATTGCAGTCCGATCCCGATGACACGTAAACGCTGCCGTCGCCGGCGACCGCCAGCGAACGATAGTTATGATCGCCGCCTTGCGGCATGTTGGAGAACAGTGTGGTCGCCGTCGTGGACGGATACGCGTAACGCAGCACGCCCGACCACGTGGCGACATAGAGCGTGCTGCCGGAAAATACAAGCCCGTGCGGCAGCGTGAGTCCGCTGACGAATGTGCGCGGTTGCGCATCCGGTGACGATCCCGGCGGGATGATCACAACTGCGCCTGCCTGCGTTTCACTCACGAGCAGATCGCCGTTCGGCGCGACCGCCATGAAGCGCGCGCCCGGAACGTTTTTCGAAACGTACGTCGCGTGGAAACCGGCCGGCAGCGAGAGAAACGCTACCGGCGTGCCCGACGCAGCAGGCGAGGTCGATGTGGCCGGCGTCGGCGATTGTTGCGGCGGATTGCCGCTCGGCAAACTACTGCCTGATCCGCCGCATGCGGCGATGGCTGCGGCGCAACCCAGTCCGAGTGCGAGCGCCAAGAATGCTGGAAACCGGTGCGAACTGCGAGTGGTTTCGGACGCCATTGCTTGCCTCTTCATGAAACGAGGGCGACGTGCATGCCGTCGCCCTCGTCTTCTACCCGGTTGAGGAGTCTTCTATTGCTGTTTGGGAAGGCTGCTGAGCAGCTGGCGCAGATAGTCGTCGCCGATCGTGGTTTGGCCGATCTGGCGATGGCCCACGTTGGAATTGCCTGCCGCGCCCGGACGCGAGCGATACTTTTTCAGGAGCGCGACGCCCGCTTTGGCGGACGCTTCGATGAGCTGCTCTTGCGCTTCCGTGCCCTTGGCTGCCACGTATCCAAGACCTAAACCGACCAGCACGCCGACCGTTTGGATCAACGCGAAGACGCCGTCATGCGCGCTGGGATTGCGTGAATTTGCATACACGAACAGACCGGCC
>DATGHT010000361.1:0-3501 GCA_035307865.1 Candidatus Eremiobacteraceae bacterium
TGTTCGCGGTGATCAGGCCGGGGCCGACGACCGCCAAAAAGATAAGCAGCGAACGCCAGAAGTTGGCGCGCTTTACCCGCCCTCTTTTTTCGATCGTCTCGACGGCTTCCATGCTGCCCCGTGCGTTTTAGGTTCGCTGCAGCTTCGACCTCGAACGCGACTTCCCCACGCGCGGCATCATCTTGCGCATTTTCTCGGGCAGCAGCACGTCGATGACGTCGTCCACGGTCACGATGCCCTGCATCCGCCCGGCTTCGTCGACGACCGGCACGGCGAGAAAATCGTAGCGTGCGATCGTGGTGGCGACTTCCTCGCGCGCGGTGTCCACACGGACCGTCACCACGTCATCGACCATGATCTCCGCGATCGGCCGGTCCGGCTGCGAGGTCGCGAGCTCGCGCATTGACACGACGCCCACGATATGTTCGTCGGCGGTCAAGATGTAGATGTAATAGATGAGTTCTGCATTTTCGGCTGCTGCTCGGATGTGATCGAAGGTTTGCGCGACGGTCAGACCGGGCGGGACCCAAAGATACTCGGTCGTCATGAGACCGCCCGCAGTTTCCTCCGAGTGCGCCAGCAACTCGCGCACTTCTTTGGCTTCCTCAGGCTCCATAAGCTCGAGGAGCTCTTGCTGCTTGTCCGCCTCGATCTCGCCCAAGAGATCGGCGGCATCGTCGGGGGTCATGTTCTCGATGAGGTCGGCGGCGCGATCGGGCTGCAAGTCCTCCAAAATGGAGAGCTGCGTATCGACGTCGAGCTGTTCGAAAGCATCGGCGGCGGTCTCTTCATCCAAGGACGTCAACAGCGACGCCTGATCGGACGCTGTCAGCTCTTCCAAGATGCCTGCGAGATCCGCGGGATGAATGCGGTTGATGCGGTTTTGGGGCACGCGCAAGCGCAGTGCGTCTCCCGGTTTTTCGTGGAGCAGCGGCTGCACCGCATCCCAGGAGATGAGCGATGGCGGGATGCCGGCTCGCAGCGGCCGGCTCCCCAAACGCTGGCCGAGTGCGTGCAAGCCGAGACGCCGCAGCAATCCCGGCAACCCGACGTCTGCGGCGATGATCCGCAGATGAGGTCCCGCCGGTGCAAGTTTTAGATCGTTGACGCGCACAACTTTGCGGCCGTCGACGTCGACGATCTGCTTGTCGAGCAGTTCTTTGCTCAACAACACTTGGTCGCTGGAGGCCGATGCTTGCACCGCATCCATGGGCGCAGACTGGAGTGAGATATCCTGAGGCCCCAGAGCTTCGATGCTGGAAAACGGTGCATAGCGCCTGACCCCGTCGAGGCCCTTGATGAACAAGCCGGTAACGGCAGGAAACGTTTCGGACCCGGCCACGGCGACGTCTTCGACGCGACCGATGCGGATGCGCTGGGAGCCGGCGTGCAAAAGCACCGGCTGGCCGATTAACTCGCTAGCGAACGCCTCGTGCAGCTCCATCGCTCACGCTCACGCTTCACGTATCGCGCGTTCGAGTGCAGCGACGGCTTGGTCGATTTGCGTGCGATCGACGACGAGCGCCGGCGTGAAGCGCAGCGCGGAAAATCCGCACGGCAAGAGCATCAACCCGTGCGTAAAGCATTGCCGCAGCACGCGGTCGCGAAATTCGACGTCGGGCCGCCGCGAGGCGCGGTCGGCGACGAAGTCAATGGCAAGCATCAATCCTTTGCCGCGGACGTCGCCGATCTGCGGGAAGCGCTCCTGCAGTTCGCGCAACCGCGCGATGAAGTATTCCCCCAGCTCAGCGGCGCGCGCCACGAGGTGTTCCTCCTCGATCACGTCGAGCGTTGCTTTGGCGGCTGCCAGCGCAACGCCATTACCGCCAAACGTGTTGGAGTGCGCACCCTGCGCGCCGAAATCGAGATCGGCATCCAGCACTTGCGCCGCGACCGCCACGCCGCTGCCTAGCGCCTTCCCTATCGACGTGCAGTTCGCGGTGACCCCATGATGCTCGATGGCCAGCATCTTGCCGGTCTTTCCCATACCGGCCTGGACTTCGTCGTCGACGTAGGGGATGCCGTAGCGCTCGGCGATGTCGCGGATGATTTGAATGAATTCGGGTGGCGGCACGATGTAGCCGCCCTCTCCTTGAATCGGTTCGACGAAGATCGCGGAGACTTCGTCGGGGGGCACGAGCTGCTTGAAGTACAGCTCCTCCAGGATCCGCGCGCACCAGATGTCGCAACTCGGGTATGACATTTTGTACGGGCAGCGATAACAGGTCGCGTACGGCAGGTGGTGCACGTCCGGCATGTTCGGCGTGAAGCGCGCGCGCTGCACGATCTTGCTGGCGGTCATCGCATTGGCCCCCATGGTTCGTCCGTGAAACGCGCCTAAGAAGGCGAGCAAGCGCTTACGGGTGGGGTTCGCCCAACGCGTCGCCTTGATGGCGGCTTCGTTGGCTTCCGCGCCGCTGTTACAAAGGAAGACCTTCTTATCTTTGATGCCGGGGACGAGCCCTGCGAGCCGCTGGGCGACCTCGGCCTGCAACGGCGAGTAGAAATCCGGACTATTAATGAAGAGCCAGCGCTGCGCTTGGTCGGCGATGGCGGCGGCGACCTTGGGGTGGGAATGGCCGGTCGCCGCGACCATGCCGCTCGTGAAGTCCAAAAAGACGTTGCCGTCCACGTCTTCCACGAGCAATCCGCTGGCGCGCTTCACCACGACCGGAGCGGTCTTCGTTCCGGTCGTCAGAAGCGACGTCTCCGTCTCGACGACACGTTTGCCTTCCGGTCCGGGAAGGTTGTAGGTCGGGACCGAGGGGGAGGTTTCCAACATTTCAGCGCTTTCGCGAGAAATGCAAGGCTTACATGCCTGCAAAAGATGGGCAGCGTGACGAAAGCCATCGGCTTCGACTTCGATCACACGCTCGGCGTGGACAACAAGCTCGAGCGGATCGCATTCGTTGACGTCGTTCGCCGCCTCAGCGCGCAGTCAGGCCGTGCGGTCGACGAGGACGCGGCGTATGCGCACATCGACCGCGAGATCGCGCTTTTCCGGGCGGGGCGGTGCACCTTGCATGAAGCATTGACGGTCGCTTTTCGGGCAGTGCTCGGCGCTGCGGTGCCGTCCGATGCGGAGCAACTGTTTCGTGTTCACGCAGTGAAGCTGGTGCCGCGTTACGTCGTCGCTCTACCAGGCGTTTCCGAACTGCTCTCGCAACTCGATGCCCGTCTGATTCCCTACGCGATCCTCACCAACGGCTGGAATCCGCTGCAGCAACGCAAGGCTGAGCGCATCGGCTTCGATCGGCCCGTGCTCGTCAGCGAAGACCTAGGCGTGCGTAAGCCGCAGCCGGAAGCATTTCTCGCTCTGGCAGCTGTGCTCGCAACCGATGCACGCAGCGTGACGTACGTGGGCGACGATCCGCAGATCGACGTCGCGGGAGCGCTCGCGGCCGGAATGCAAGCGATTTGGTTTGATTGGGAGGCGCGCACCTATCCTGAGAACGTTCCGCGGCCGACCGCGATCGTGCACCGCATCACGGACGTCTTGGA
>DATGHT010000362.1:0-2509 GCA_035307865.1 Candidatus Eremiobacteraceae bacterium
ATCGCGTGCTTGCCAAAACCCACGATTGCGGCTGCGGTATCGGGGACCAGTCGCAGCGCCCTCGTGATCGGCAGGATCTTTCCGCCCGCGGCTGCCCGATAGGCATCATGCTGCGATTCTTGGATGCCGATGATCATGCCCTCGCTCGCGATCACGAGCAACAGCAGCTGAAGCGGTTTGATGCGCCAGCGACCGGCGCTTTTTTGCACGATCGGCCACCACGGATTGAGCCTTCGTCCGTACGTATAGTGCGCTTGGCGCGGCGCCGGGAAACGCAGCGGCGGCGGCCGCTGCAGCGCATTGCCTGTTGGCTCCACGACTTGCGACCCGTCGGACTTGAGCGGCGCTTGGGCGCCGCGGCCATTGCTCGCAGCGGGCGTCGCAGACGCAGAAGGAGGCGCCGGGTTTGCGAGCTCGCGCGCGCGCTCGGCGGCGGCGATCTCGGCAGGTCCCGCGAAAGCTGAGGGCTGGGTAGGGGTTTCGTTCTCGGGTTGTTGCATCCAGGAAAGCGACAGCAGCTCATCTTCTTCGCGCGCAGTCGAGTAGATCGGCATGAACGGCTCGAGCGCTTCGGCGACGTAGCGCCACTCGATCGATGCCGAAGCTTCGCCGTCACGATAGGGCGCCCGCAGGGTCACGGTCTCCGGATGATTGGAACGCTGCGATGCATCCCAGCGCACCTCGATGTCGAACGAGACTTCGCCTTGGAACGGAACCTGCACCGTCCGCTTGCTGAAGCTGAGGCTGGGATGCGGATCGCCGCAAGGCGTCACGGAAACGTCGACGTTACCGCGATTGGCAAGCGTGCAGTGCAGCACGAATCCCTCCGCCAATCCAAAACTCATCAGCGGACCCCGCAACGCGACCGTCATCGCGAGCTCTTGGCGCTCTTCGACTTCAAACGTGCGCGTGCACTCTGCGAAGATGACGCCTTCCAGATCGCGCAAACGAATGGCCGCCCGGTGTTCGCCGGCCGCGATCGTCGTCTCGCGGCTCGGAGAGAAGACAATAGAAACCGTCGTCAGATCGCCCGGATCCAAACTGATGCGTTGCGGCATCGACCATGCCCAGTTGGCGGGCTCTTCGACGCAGACCGCGACGTCGTGCCCTTCGGCCGTCTCATTGCGGATGGAGAGCGGAAACGCCGTTTGGCGGCCCGGTTTGGCAACCCATTTTTGGCCGTCATCCGGCTCGGAGAACTCGAACAGCGAGCCTGTGTTGCTCATGCGGTCAACCTAAGACTACCGTCGGAACCATCCCAGGAGGGCGCCGCTTGCGGCCGCGAACGGCTCCTATCTCTGACTTGCTGCATCAACTATAGTTTTCGGACGGAATGCGGAGTGGCAGTAATGGACGATAAGCAGACCGGGACGCGCACCGAGCGGGATTCCATGGGTGAGATGCAAGTACCGGGCCACGCGTTACATGGCGCCAGCACGCAGCGGGCGCTCTTGAATTTTCCGATCAGCGGGCTGCGCTTTCCGCGCCGCTTCATCCGTGCGCTCGGTCAAATCAAACTAGCCGCCGCCGGGACCAATGAGGAGCTTGGCCTCATCGATCGCGACGTCGCCCGGCGCATCGTCGCCGCCGCCCAAGACGTCGTGGATGGCAAGCTGGACGATCATTTCGTGCTCGACATCTTTCAAACCGGGTCCGGCACCTCGACCAACATGAACGCCAACGAGGTGATCGCCAACCACGCCGCGCGCAAAAGCCAGGCCGACCCCGATGCCAAACGAATCCATCCCAACGATCACGTCAATTTCGGTCAATCGAGCAACGATGTCATACCGAGCGCGCTTCACCTCGCCGCCGCAGGTGCCATCAAAGAAGATCTTTTGCCTGCGATGCAGACGCTCAAAACCTCCCTCGAGCGCAAGTCGAAAGAATTTTGGCCCATCATCAAGACCGGCCGGACGCATTTGCAAGATGCAACGCCGATCCGCTTGGGTCAAGAATTCTTAGGTTATGCAGGTCAGATGGAGCGCGGCATCGCGCGCGTGCAACGCGGCTTAGAGGAACTCTGCGAAATCGCACTCGGCGGCACCGCGGTCGGCACCGGCATCAACACCCATCCGGAATTCGGCAAGCGGGCTGCGGCGAAACTAGCGCAGCTGAGCGGCTTGCCCATCAAAGAAACGAGCAATCACTTTCAGGCGCAGGCGACCTTGGACAACGCAGTTTCCGCGAGCGGCGCGCTGAAGACCGTGGCGGTGTCGCTGACGAAGATCGCCAACGACATCCGCTGGCTCGGATCGGGACCGCGCGCGGGCATCGGTGAGATCGATCTGCCCGCGGTGCAACCCGGCTCCTCCATCATGCCGGGCAAAGTCAATCCGGTCATTTGCGAGTCGGCGCTCATGGTGTGCGCGCAGGTCATCGGCAACGACGCCGCCATCACCGTCGGCGGACAGAGCGGCAACTTCGAAATCAACCTCACGATGCCGCTCGTGGCTTACGATCTGCTGCAATCCATCGAGCTGCTCACCGCGACGTGCAACAATTTGGC
>DATGHT010000363.1:0-5177 GCA_035307865.1 Candidatus Eremiobacteraceae bacterium
ATCCGGTGTCGCTGATCGTTTCCGCGCACACCGCCGATTCCATTGTCACACGCACCTTCCTCACCGAAGCCGGCGACCGCGGTTGCACGATCGCGGAAACGGTTGAGCGTTCGCAAAACGGCAAGTCGACCACGGATTCAAACCTGTGCACCGGCGTGCGCCGCGAAAAGGACGGGATCGCCTTCACGGGTTGCGGCCATGACGGCGACGTCGTGGTTCCCGCAGTCGCATCGGCGGAAGCCGCGGCGGCCTTTACAAAGACGCGCATGTAACGCTAGCCGTCAAGCGGCAAGCGCTTGCGGAGAGGAGTCGCGAATTTACAACGCGACTCTTTTCGTTTATGGCGCTGCACGTCGGCACATGCGGCTTTTCGTATCGCGACTGGATCGGACCGTTCTATCCCAAAGGCATCCAGGCCATTGCGATGCTGCCCTTCTACGCGCAATGCTTCGACGCCGTTGAAATCGACAGCACCTACTACGCGATTCCGCGGCCGCAGCTATTCGCCGGCATGGACAAGCGCACGCCGGCGCACTTCCGCTTCACGGTCAAAGCGCCGGGCAGCATCACGCACATTCCGGCCGACGCGTCGCCCGTCGCCGAGGAGCCTGCCGCCTTCGCCGCCGCTCTCGAGCCGCTCGTCGCTTCGGGAAAGCTGGCCGCCGTGCTGGCGCAGTTTCCAAACAGTTTCCGCGCCGGTCCCGACACTTACCGCCGGCTCGAGCAGCTGCGCCGCTTCTGGCCCGACATCAATCTGATCGCAGAGTTTCGCCATCGCGCCTGGCAAAGCGAAGCCACCCTGATGCGGCTGCGCGAGCTCGGCATCGGCTGGTGCAATGTGGACGAGCCGCGCTTCCAGTCGCTGCTGCGGCCGGGGTCGGAGGTGACGTCGCCCATCGGCTACATACGCTTTCACGGGCGCAACTATGCGCGCTGGTGGAAGCAGCAGAAAAGCGCCGACGAGCGTTACGACTACTCGTACACTCCCGCGGAGCTGAGCGAGTGGCTGCCGCGCATCGCCGCCGTCGAAGAGCAGGCACGCGACACCTACGTCTTCTTCAACAACCACCGGCTGGGCAAAGCACCCGCCAACGCGCGCCAGCTCCGCGCTATGCTCGAGGGCGGTCAAACGTCCTAACGCGGCTGTGAGCTGCACCGCTCGACGCCTGCGCGGCGGATTTCCCGGGCATCGTCTGGAAGGGACACCTTGATGCACAACGCTGTCCGGGCATCTCTTTTTCTTATGTTGATGCCGGCGTTGATCTCGTGCTCCAACGGCGCGGGGCAATTCCAGTACAGCGGTACGCTGCAAGCAGAATCGGCGCAAGTCGGCAGCACCATCGGCGGACGCGTGAGCGCCGTGTATGTGAGCGACGGCCAGCGCGTGTCCAAGAACCAGCGGCTGGTGCAGCTCGAAGATCGCGACGAGCGCGCGGCGCTGGCAGCGGCGCGCGCGCAAGCCGCCCAGGCAGCGGCGGCGTTGGCCAACGTGCAGGCCGGGCCGCGGCCTGCTGAGATCGAGCGCGCTGCGGCGACCGAAGGCCAGGCGCTCGCAACGCTGCGCAAAGCCGAAACATCCAAAGCCGATGTCATCGCGCAAGCGGCCGACAACGTGCGCCAGGCCGAGGCGAGCCTGCACCAAGCGCAAGCCGCCGCGCTGCAAGCGGCGCAGAACGACCGGCGCGTCTCGCTGCTGCACTCGCAGGGCGCGGTCGCTGCACAAGCTGCCGACGACGCGCGCGGCGCAGACCGGCAGGCGCAGGCAGCCGCCAAGGCCGCGAGCGCGCGCGTGTCGGAGGCGCAGGCGGTCCTCGCGCAGACGAGCGCTTCGGTTCCGCAGGACGTTGCCGCCGCACAAGGCGGGTACCAAGCCGCAGTCGCGCAACGCCAACTGGTGCAGCAGGGTTCGCGGCCGCAAGAGATCTCGCAGGCGCGCGCCGCGTTCAACGCGGCGCGGGCGAACGTGGCCGCGGCGCGCGCCCGCTTGGATGAGATGCTCATCAAATCGCCGGCAGACGGCTTCGTCGAGCAGATCGATCTGCATCCCGGCGACCTCTTGAGCCCGCGAGCGCAGGCCGCGACGGTGCACGAGCTGCGCGATCCGTACGTGCGCATCTATGTGGTGCAGACAGACCTAGGCCGCTTGCGCATCGGACAAGCGGTTCGCGTCCGCTCCGATGCCGTCGCCGGGGTGGAGTTCTCCGGCACGATCGAGCAGATCGATGAAGAAGCGCAGTTCACGCCGCGTGACATCCAAACGGCGCAGGATCGCGCCGATCTGACCTTCGGGGTGAAGGTCCGGGTGCACGATCCCGGCCGGCGCCTGCACGGCGGCACCACGGTCGAGGTTGCGCTGTGAGCGCGCAACGGCTTGGCAGCGCCTCCCGGGCCGCTATCCAAGCGCAGCAGCTCACGAAACGGTACGGCGATCGCGACGTCGTGCACGATGTCACGTTTGCCATCGAGCCCGGTTCGATTTTCGGTTTCTTGGGTCCCAACGGCAGCGGCAAATCGACCACGATCAAGATGCTGTGCGGCTTGATCGCCCCCACGTCGGGCAGCGCTTCCGTCGCGGGCTTCGACGTCGAGACGCAAACCGGCGACGTGCGGCGCGCGATCGGCTACATGTCGCAATCGTTCTCGCTGTACGGCGATCTCAGCGTCTCCGAGAACTTGGAGTTCTACGGACGCGCCTACGAGCTCACGCGCGAGCGCAGAGCGCGTCGCATTGCAGACGTCATCGCGTTGACCGGACTGACGCCATTCTCGCGCCAGCTCGCCGAAACGCTCTCGGGCGGTTGGAAGCAGCGGCTGGCATTGGCGACCGCGCTGTTGCACGAACCGCGCATTCTCTTCTTGGACGAACCCACCGCCGGCATCGATCCGGTCGCGCGCCGCGACCTGTGGGATCTGCTCTTCAACCTCGCGGGCAGCGGCGTGACTCTGTTCGTGACGACGCACTATATGGATGAGGCCGAGCGCTGCTCGGCGCTCGGTTATATCTACGAAGGTGATCTCATCGCGTGCGGCAGCATCGAGGAGCTGCGTCACCTACCCGGGGTGCAACCCCCGGGAACGATCCGCTACCGGGTGACGGTGGAGCGGGTCATGCCCGCCTTTTCCCTGGCGCGCAGGCTGCCGTACGTGCGCGACGTGACGATCTTCGGCCGTGACCTGCACCTGGTCGTCGCGCAAGACGTCAGCACCCATCGCATCCGGGATGATTTCGCGCCGGAAGCGGGAGCGATCGAGGCGATCGATCGCATCGATCCTTCCATTGAAGACGTCTTCGTCGCCCTCACCCGGCAACGCGCAGCAGCATGAGACGCGCGCTCGACTTCACCGGCTTCGTCGCCGTTCTCTACAAGGAAGTCTTGCACGTGACGCGCGATCGCATCACGCTGATCTTGGCGCTCGTGTTGCCCGTCGTGCAGCTCTTCATCTTCGGCTACGCGGTCAACATCCGCGTCGAGCACGTGGGCGCCGCCTACTTGAACGAAGACCGCGGCGCGCTGTCGGTGCAAGCGCTCGACGCGCTGCGCGCCTCCCATCAATTCGATTTGGTGTACGCCGCGCACTCGCGCGCAGAGCTGCGCAATCTCATCATCGGCAACCGGGTCAAGGCGGCGTTTGACATCCCGCCCAATTTTTCGGCCGACGTCGCCGCCCAACGAGGCAGCCAAATCCAGGTTTTGATCGACGGCTCGGATTCCAACATCGCGCAGCAGGCCTACGCCGCGGCGGTGGGGATCGGCAACGCGTTTTCCGCCAAGCTCGCCGGCACGAGCGCGATCGTTCCGGCTTTGGTGGACGTGCGCCCACGCATGCTGTTCAACCCCAGCCTGCGCAGCGCCAATTTCTTCGTGCCCGGCTTGATCGGCGTCATCATGCAGCTGATCACGATCTTCTTGATGGCGCTGTCCATCGTCGGGGAGCGCGAGCGCGGCACGCTCGATCAACTGCTCGTCACCCCGATCGGCTCGACCGGACTATTACTGGGGAAAATCGTCCCCTACGCGGCGATCGGCTTCATCGACTTCCTGGGCGTGCTGGCGGCCATGCGTTTTGTGTTCCAAGTGCCGATCGCCGGCAGTCTGCCACTCTTGCTGTCGTTGGGCGCGGGTTTCTTGCTGGTCGCGCTCGGCTTGGGCCTCTTGATCTCGAGTCTGGCGCGCACGCAGGTGCAGGCGTTTCTGATGACCTTTGCGGTGACGCTCCCCTCCATCTTGCTTTCGGGCTTCATCTTCGAACGCGACCTGATGCCGACCGTGCTGCAGTGGCTCGGGTACATCATTCCGCTCACCTATTTTCTCGAAATTCTGCGCGGCATCGTGCTGCGCGGCGCGGGCTTGGCGCAACTGTGGCCTTCGGTGGCCGCGATGCTGCTGCTCGGTGTCGCTCTGCTCGGTATCGCGAGTTTCCGCTTCTCGCAGCGGACCGCGTGAAAGCAGTGTTAGCGCCGGAGCGACCTGCTGGGTTGTTGACGGAAAGCGAACGGCTCACGCTGGGCGCGGTGTTTGACACCCTCGCGCCGCCGGAAGCCGACGGCGCTTGCGCCCTGGCTGCGATCGAGCGCAAGCTGGCACTGTTGCGCCCCGAGCGCTGCGCGCAATTCCGCTGGCTGTTGCGTGGGTTGAGCGGGCCGTTTTTGACCGCCGCGCTCAGCGGCAGAGCCGTCGCGTTTGCGCGTCTGACCTGGGAGGAACGCGAGCGCATGCTGCAGCGGATGGCGACGAGCCACATCCCAAATCTGCGCGCCGCATTTCAAGCGCTCAAGCGCATGTGTCTCTTCATGGCCTACGCCGCGCTCGACGAGCGCGGCCGCAACCCGCTGTGGCAGCATGTCGGTTATCCCGGGCCGCGAACGGACAGGCCTGCGCCGCTCGAAACCCTGCGCCTGCAAAGCCATCCTGCCGACGAGCTGCACGCGGACGTCGTCATCGCCGGCAGCGGTGCAGGCGGCGGCGTGAGCGCCGCGCTTTTCGCGCAGGCGGGAAAACGCGTGCTGGTGCTGGAGGCAGGTCCGCATCGGGAAGCGCGCGATTTCACGCAACGGGAAGCCGAGATGATGAGCTCGCTCTACTTGGATGCGGCGAGCACCACGACGGACGATCTGGCGATCTCGCTGCTCGCCGGATCGTGTCTGGGCGGGGGCACGACCATCAACTCGGGCGCGT
>DATGHT010000364.1:0-3941 GCA_035307865.1 Candidatus Eremiobacteraceae bacterium
GACACCGTACAAATCCGAACCCGAGCCGTACAGAACCTTGATGTCGCGCAGTCCAAAGACCGGGGAGAGCTGGAAACCGTACGCGCCGCTGAAGCCCGGGCCTATCGGATTGCCGTCGATCAGGGTGGTCGTCTCCAATTCTCCGATGCCGCGGATGTCGATGGTCACCGCATCGCCAGGCGTGGCGCCCGATGAACCTCCGTTGATGATACCCGGCAGCGTGATGAGCTTATCTGCAGCGCGGTAGATGCTTTGCTTGGACATTGACTGCGCCGACACCGTCGCGGAAATGACCGCCGCTGTTTGCAGCGCCGACGTGGCATGGATCGTCTCGCGTGCAAGCACGCGAATGCCGGATGTGATGCCCTGCGATCGTTCTAGTGCGATTGAAATGCTGAGAGTTTGGCCGTCCACGAGCGGCAGTACCGTCGCAACGGTTTCATAACCCTTGAGTCTGGCGAGCAGCTCGTAGCTCCCAGCCGCCAAGTTCGGGAGCGTGAAGTTGCCTTTGGCATCGGTCAAAGTTTTCGCCGCAGTCGGCCCCGTCACGCTGACGTCGACACCGAGCAATGGCAACCCATTGCCTGATTCGATGACCTTGCCGCTGATGGCCGCGGTGCCAGCCGCAGCTGTCTTCGTTGGTGGGAAAGAGAAGAGAGAAAAAATGAGTGCGCCGAGCAGCAACGCTAGGCGCGCTTGCCGCATCTTCATGCTTGCCTCCAATTACAATCTTAGAACTTGCCGCATCTTTTTGCTTATGGCGTGAGCGTCAGTTGTTGGATGAAATCCCCGTTCGAGGCGGCCCACACGATCCAGATGTGCCCTGTCTTCGCATCGAAGGCGAGGGTGTGAACCCCTTTGTCGACATCGCGGGTCGCAATGGTGGTCAACTGTCCGTCCGGCGCAAGCTGCAGTACCGTGACTTTGCTCGAACCCGCGCAGGCGAGCATGTGGGTGGAAGGGTTGAAATCGCATTGATCGACGGACGGTTGGACATGTGCCGTCGCGAGCAGCTTGCCGTCGGGGCTGTAGCTTGCGACGGTTGCATTCTTGCCTCCGATCAAGATCACGTGATAGGCTGCGTCGTACTGCAGCGGATGATTGTGCATGATGATCGGGGTCGCAATCGTGCGAGTGACTTTCAGCTGCTGCGGGTCGATGACGGCGATCTCGCTCAGGTTGTCGATGTTCTGATACACTTCGTGCGTTTGGGGATTGATCGCTAAGTACTCCGGTTTATGGCCCGGAATCGCAACCGTGCCGACAAGCTTCATGGTTTGCGTGTCGATGACGAATACCCGAGTACCGTCATCCTCGTCGGCGTAAACTCGATGCGACGACGCGTCGTAGGCGATGGCGTCAACGTTGCCGTCCACGTCAGCCGAACGCAGTACCTTCTGCGTCTCCGGATCGACCTCGGAGACGGTGCGTGCTTCGCCGTCTCCAGTGTAAACGTGGCCGTTGTCCGGATCGACCGCCACGCCATGCAGCGGACCGACATCGGCTTGTCCAAGAATGTCACCGGTGTCGGCGTTCACGATAAGAAGCGCATTGCTGCCGCCGTGTGCGGCGTACACGCGTCTCCGCTCCGCATCCGTCGCGACGTAATCAAAGCCGCTGAGGACTTGCACGTGGGCGGGAGGCGTCACAGGAATCAAATGCATTGCTTTTTCCCTTTTTGCTTAAGCGAATGTTAACCCACGCGGGGGAACGCACATCTTAAGGAATGTACTTTTTTGGGAGCGGCGCGTAACCGGACGGCGGATTTGCCGCGCCCCCAGGCGTTGCCGGCACGATGCCAAGGCTTGAGCAGCTCAGCCGCGCTGGAAAAGTACCGATGTCGGCGTCCGGGATTTGTGCGGCCGCGGCCGCGATCGGCGCCTTAGCGCCCGTTAGGCGTTCCAGGTCAAAGCCGCCCGTGAGATCGGTAAGCGCTGGGTTTGCGTCGCGCGGACCCTCGGGCATGTACGGTTTTTCATCCGGCAGTGACGCGAGCGCGGGCAAGTCAAATAACCTGTCAACGAACTTGACGACGGAGGCCGTATCCCCGACGTCGTGTACGATCGCCGCCGACTTCGCGTAAGGCGAGATCAGAATGAACGGCAAGCGCGGTCCGTCACCGCACGGCTTGCCGTCCGGACAACGTTCGAATTGGGGCGGTACGGCGTGGTCGTAAAACCCGCCGCTGTCATCCCATGTGACGATGATCGCCGAGTCTTTCCAATACCGGCTGCGGGCAATCGCGTTGACGTAGGTTGCGACGAACGCTTCCGCGACTTGGCGGTCGGAATCGTCCGTGCCGGGGTGGTCGTCGTCGCCGAGAAAGTGCTTTTGGATGAATGGATCTTTGTTCACGGGGCGCCAGCCGAAATGATTGTACGAGCCGCCCTTGATGTAGACGACCGAGCGGTCCGGCAGCGTGCCCTGCGCCAGAGCCGGCAGCAGGCTTCTGACGCTGTGCACGTTGCCCCAAAACACGTCGTTATGGCGCATGTAACCGAAGAATTGCACGACGTTGCGATGTTGCGAATAGCCTTCGAGCGCCAAGTCCGATCCGCCGAAGCCTTCCTGGTACCAGCCCCAGGGTACGGGCATGCGCCCGCTGTTGGTCATCAACGCGAGGTCCTCGCGCACGCCGTCGGTATCGTTCCTGGCTTGTGCATCCTTGCGGCCATTCAGTGTCAGCAAGACGGTCGCGTAACGCTGGCTGATCTCGACCGGCTGTTCGGGCTTGCCCCCGGGGTAGGGCCCGAATGCGGGATCGATGCTGGAAAGCACCGGCACGCCCGGGCCTTTGCCGTTCGGCTTTACCGCCTCGCTCGGGTTGCGCGCCCACTGCGTTTGGCCTGTTTGCGCGGCGATGATCGCAATATTCCCGGGCGTTGAGGGGCCGGTCATGGCTTGAAAAAATCTGTCATACAGGGCGAACGTGCGGGCATATTTCCATAAGAACGGGATCGTGTCGCAGTCGTAGTAGCTCATGGTAAGCAAGCCGAGCGTTTGCGCGTCGGCCGGGCCGTAGCCGGCTTTCCGGCCTGCCTTTTCCTCCGCCGCGATGTAACCGTCGTTGGCGCCGCCGTTCATTTTGGCCAGCAGCGCCGTGCGCGAATGCCCTGGGCTGTCGATGTCGGGATCCGTGATCCGGAATGGTGTGATCCAGCGCTTCCCGATTGGATCGTACTGGCGAAACCCGTGCGCGCGAGTGGCGGCGCTCGTCAGGTTATCCGCCCCGGGAAACGTTCCGAAGTATTCGTCGAATGAGTGGTTTTCCTGATAGATGATAAACACGTGCTTCACGTGCTGGCGAAGCGCGGCCAGCAGCACGGTGCTTGCGTCCTGGGGTTGCGCCTCGGCCCTCACTCGGTGGCTGACCTCTGCAGCGACGGATATCGCCAAGAGGATGCAGAGCAATGCCAATGCAGTGAGTAGCCGAGGGCGCATCAGAGCTAACCTTTCCTCATTAGATTCGTTGGATGATGGTGAAGCTGACCGACGCAGGGGCAAGACCAAAACGCTCCGATCCTTGTTGCACGGCGCTTGTATCGGTGCCGAACGAATTCTCGGGCACGTAGACGCCCAGACCGATGCGGCCGTAGTTATCCACGACTTGGTTGAACAAGTTGGAAACGCCCATGTTCACGAACGTGTGCTCTGCGACTTGTTGCGTGATCGCAAGCGATGCCGAGCCGTAGGAAGGGCGAGCCAGCTCATTGTTGCTGTCAAGCTGCGTGTAATCTAAGTAGAGCTCACCGCCGTGCGATGAAGTAAGATTCATTGCCAGACCCCACTTGTGCAAAGGAATCTTCGGAAGTTGTGAGCCCGGGATCAACGTGGGGTTGTTCATCAAGAGCGAAGGCGGGGCATCGAAGATCGTCGTTGATTGCGTATTCCAGTAGCCGTCGAAGAAGAGATGCGGATTGACCCGCAGGCGCTGGCTGAGT
>DATGHT010000365.1:0-2746 GCA_035307865.1 Candidatus Eremiobacteraceae bacterium
GCGAGCAAGCGGTGCAATCCACGCAGCGGCAACTCACGGAGGTAGCGCGCTCGATCGATCCGCAGCGCGAGTGGAGCGAGCTCGTGGACGCATTGCGGCGCGAGCTGCCGCTCGCGTCGTCGTTGCTGCAAGAGTATCGCGCGGGCGTGGATCGCACGCGGCAGTTCGTCATCGACCGCAAGCTCGTCTCCATCCCCGGCGGCGAATCGCTACAAGTCGTGGAGACTCCGGTCTTCATGCGCCCGACAGTGCCCTACGCGGCCTACATGCCGGCCGGCGCGTTCGAGACGCGGCAGGAAGGTCTCTACTACGTCACGCCCGTGAACGAGCACTTGCCGCCGGAAGAGCGTGCGGAACAGATGCTCGGGCACAACCGCTTCGGCATGATGCTGACCAACGTGCATGAGGGCTATCCCGGCCATCACTTGCAGCTCGTGCTGGCCAACCAAGTGACCTCGCCCGTGCGCAAACTCTTGTCCGACACGGTGTTCTGCGAAGGCTGGGCGCTCTATTGCGAGCAGTTGGTTCTAGACGAAGGCCTGAGCAGCGATCCACGCGTGCGCCTGTTCCAGCTCAAAGACCAGCTCTGGCGCGCATGCCGGGTCGTCATCGACGTCAAGCTGCACACCGCGCGCATGACCTTCGAAGAGGCCGTCGACATGCTGGTCGGCGTCGCACACCTGGAGCGCCCCAACGCGATCGGCGAGGTCCGGCGCTACACCCAAGAGCCGACCCAGCCCATGTCGTATCTGATGGGCAAACAGCAGATCATGGATTTGCGGGAGCGCGAGAAAGCGCGTTTGCGAGCCACCTTCGATCTGCGCAGCTTTCACGATCGCCTGCTGAGCTACGGCACCATTCCGGTCGCACTCATCGAGCCGACGTTTGCAGATACCGCCGCAAACGGCTCGCACTAGCACGAGGTACGTCCATGTACGTAGCGCTGAAGTTCGTTCACGTGCTCGCGGTCATCATGTTCGTCGGCAACATCACGATCGGCATCTTCTGGAAAACGTTTGCGGACCGTACGAAGGATCCGCGCATCATCGCCCACACCATCGCGGGCATTATCGGAGCCGATCGTTGGTTTACGATCCCCGGCGTCATCCTGCTGCTCATCGCGGGCCTGGGCACCGCCGCCGTCGGACACATTTCTATTTTGGGCACGGGTTGGATCTTGTGGGCGATAGTGCTCTTCATCATCGCCGGCGTGGCCTTCGGTCCGATCGTGCGCGCGCAGCGTGCGTTGCACGCGCTAGCCGAGGCGGGCAGCGCTGGATCGATGGATTGGGTACGTTACGAGGCGCTCTCGCGAACCTGGAATATCTTTGGTAGCATCGCGACCATTGCAGCGCTCATCGCAGTGCTCCTCATGGTGACGAAACCCGCGCTGCCGGCGCTTTAAGCAGAGAGGCGGCGGTCGGAATGAAGCGCGGCGCGCGCTTCGCTCTCGCTTGCGTGAATCGGAAAGATCCGGTCTAAGGCCGTAATCGTCAAGATCTTCGCGATCCGCGGTTCGTCGACGATCAAACTCAGCGAACCCGTTGCTTCTCGCACTGCGCGCAAGGCTCCGATGAGGCCCGCGAGCGTGGGCGAGTCCAGCACGCTCAAACCACGCAAGTCGATGGCGTGCGTGAGCTTGCCCTGCGCTAAGAGCTTGCGCAACGAACCGCGCAAGCGCAGCGCGCCTACTTGGTCGAGCGGCTGCGTGACGCCGGTGATGGTGAGTTCGATCGCTGGCACTTTAGAATTGTCGCCCTTCATTTATAAGCGCTGCTTGCTTGCGCTCGTGTTTGGTGACGTGCAGCCACGCTTCAAAGATTGGGAACAGATGGTGAAAAAGCCTTAACAAAGCGGTGTATCCCCTTGCACCCTCATTGGACACGGTCCAACAGGCCGGCATTACAGTGAAAGCTCATACGCCGTCACAGAATGAGATGTACGTCACCAAATTCATGCCACAGGTAGCGGCGAGCCAAAGCCGCTTGGTAGGCGCGGCGCAGCTCCCCCTCACTCGCGAGGCCGCGCAGCAGCGCCAGATGGGTCGAACGAGGCTCGTGAAAACCGGTGAGCAGGGCATCGAAGGAGCGGACGGGCTCGTGCGGGCTGATGAGATGATCCGTCCAGCCGCGGGCGGCGGCCACGCGTCCGCGCTCGTCCAGCGAACTTTCGAGCGCGCGTGCAACCGTCGTTCCCACGGCGACGACGCGCCGGCCCGTGCCGCGAGCATCATTCACGGCTGCGGCGGTCTCCGGCGGCACGCTGAAATACTCTTCGTAGGGGGGCTCGTCATGTTCGGGGCTTGCCACACCGCAATGCAGCGTCAGCCGCGCGATGATGACGCCTTTGGCGACGAGCTGTGCCAAGACCCGCGCGCTGAAAGGCCGGCCCGCTGACGGCATCTCAGCCGAGCCCGGATGCAGCCCAAAAACCGTCTGATAGCTTTCGAGCGGCCATTCCTCGCGCACGTAGGGGTAGCGAATCGGTTTGCCCCAGGCATGCAGAAATGGGATAAGCGGCTGCGGCAAGCGGAGCGATGCGATCCACAAACGCCGCGAGGATCGATATCGTGCCAACAACGTGGCGCTGCCGCCATCCGGCAACGAAAGCAGCTCGCCCGCGCTCAGCTGCGCGTGACGTGGCTCGATGACGGTGAGTCCGGCAGGCAACGCGGTCGAAACGTGCACGGCGATGGCGATGCCCTGCGTGGTCGTCGCAGGCAGTGCCGCGGGCAGCGTCGCCGAGG
>DATGHT010000366.1:0-2120 GCA_035307865.1 Candidatus Eremiobacteraceae bacterium
ATTCCATACAGCGATCCGCTGGCGGACGGGCCGACCATCGCGCGTGCCTCCGAGCGCGCCCGCCACGCGGGCATGTCATTCGAAGACGCCTTGCGGCTAGCGGCGAGCAGTGCCGGCCGCAATCCCGACGTTGCCATGATCGCCTTCACCTACTATAACCCCGTGTACGTGCGCGGCATCGAGCGCACGGTGTCGGAGCTTGCGGACGCGGGGCTGCGTGGCATCATCGTGCCCGACCTGCCGTTCGCCGAAGCGCGGCCGCTGCGTGAGGCGTGCGTGCGCCACAACTTGGCCGCTACGTTCCTCATCGCGCCCACAACGCCGGCGCAACGGGCGCAGCAAATCGCGGAGCACTGTTCGGATTTCGTTTACGTCGTCAGCCGGATGGGCACCACCGGGGCGCATGCAGGCGTTGGTGAAGCGCTTCCCCGCCGGCTTGCTGAATTGCGTGCGCTGACGCGCAAACCGTTAGCGGTCGGCTTTGGAGTCAATTCACCGGCCGCTGCTGCGCGCATCGCGGCCGTCGCCGACGGCGTGATCGTCGGCAGCGCGCTGATCGACCGAATGGAAGCTGCATCGTCCGGCGAAGACGCTGTGGCCGCAGTCGGTACGCTGTGCAGCCAACTCGCAACGGCATGCAGGCGCGTTCCCATTTCAGCTTGACAGAGGGCGCCACGCAGTTCAGCAAGCGATGAAGATCCTGTTTTGCGAGCCCGGTTACCCGCACAGCCGAGAGCAGCTTGCGCCGCTCATCCCCGGGTGGGAGATCGCGACTTGCGCCAAAAACGAGATCGTCGATCATCTCGCGCAGGTCGACGTCGTCGTGCCATACTTGGCGACCATCGACCACGCGGCGATCGCCGCCGGCTCCTTCGGCCTGATCCAGCAATTCGGGGTGGGCCTCGAAACCGTCGACATCGAGAGCGCAACCGCTGCCGGCGTCTGGGTTGCGCGCGTGCCTAGCGCCGGGTCCGGCAACGCCGAGTCGGTCGCCGAGCACGCCGTGTTCTTGATGCTCGCGCTGTCACGCCGCTTTCACGAGACGCAGCAAGCGCTCGCGGCGGGCAAGACGGGTGAACCCGCCGGGGTTGCGCTGAAAGGCAAGACCGCGTGCATCGTCGGTCTTGGGCACGCGGGATCGGCGCTCGCGCGCCTGTTGAACGCGTTTCACATGCGCATCGTGGGTGTCCGCGCACATCCCGAGCAGGGCGTCCCCGCGGGTATCGACGCGCTTGCGCTCTTCGCAGCGGCGGATCTGCGCGCAGCAGTTGCCGGCGCGGACTACGTCGTCGTGTGCGTGAAACTCGATGCAGCGACGCGCAATCTCATCGACGCCCGCATCCTGGACGCGATGAAGCCTGGCGCGTATCTGGTCAACGTCGCACGTGGCGGCTTAGTGGATCCGGACGCGCTCCAAGCCGCTCTGGCGTCGGGCAAGCTCGCCGGCGCGGGACTCGACGTGTTTTGGGAGGAACCGGTCGACCAGAGCCATCCCATCTTCGGTTTTAACGTGATTGCCACGCCCCACGTCGCGGGCGTCACGGACGATTCGTACAGCGGCATTGCTCGCGCCGTCGCGCAGAACTTATACCGTTTCGCAAAGGGCGAAGTGCCGCACTATGTCGTCAACGCTCCGCCGCTCGTGCGCTGGTCGCCGCGCGCGGCGGCGCGCTAGCATCCACGAGCTCGCGCAGGCGGTTCACGAACCAGGTGGTTCCGCTGTCAGCGCGTACGGCGAGGTCGCAGCTCACCGCGCTGGCGGCGAAAAATTCTGGCGGCGGTGCGATGGCACCAGGTGGGTCGGGCAGGCGGTTTTCCAGCACGATGTCGCAGCGGCCGACATAGCTGCGGGCGACTTCCTTCCACAGCTTGCCGGGATTCGTCGCGACCATGACGCCGGCCAGCGGGCGAATCCATTCCAGCGCGGTCGTACCCTCGATCACCGCACCGCGCGCACCGCTGCGCTCGAGATAGTCGAGCGCGCGTGCGACCTCATCCGGCGCGGCCACCCGTAGGCTGATCACCCACGCCACTGCAACGGCGCCCGCGTTGGCAAGGCGCCACGTATCGGTATGCTCTTTGAAAATCGCGCCGCGACTCACCACGAGCCGGCTGGGAAC
>DATGHT010000367.1:0-3484 GCA_035307865.1 Candidatus Eremiobacteraceae bacterium
CAAAGGTCTGCTCCTGCTCGGACCGCCTGGCAGCGGCAAGACGCTGTTGGCGCGTGCCATCGCGGGAGAGGCCGGCGTGCCGTTCTTCAGCATTTCCGGTTCGGATTTCGTGGAAATGTTCGTCGGCGTCGGAGCATCGCGCGTGCGCGATCTGTTCGAGCAGGCGAAGAAAAGCGCTCCCTGCATCGTCTTTATCGACGAGATCGACGCGGTCGGACGCCAGCGCGGCGCCGGCTTGGGCGGTGGCCACGACGAGCGCGAACAAACGCTCAATCAGTTGTTGGTCGAGATGGACGGTTTTGACGTCAACACCGGCGTGATCTTGATCGCCGCGACCAACCGCCCCGACGTGCTCGATCCGGCGTTGCTGCGTCCCGGCCGCTTCGACCGTCAGGTCGTGGTCGATCGCGCCGACGTCGTCGGCCGCGCGCAGATCCTCGCGGTCCACTCCCGCAACAAGCCGCTCGCGCCGGACGTCCGCTTAGAAGTGCTCGCGCGGCGCACACCCGGTTTTTCCGGCGCCGATCTAGAGAATTTGCTCAACGAAGCGGCGCTGCTGGCAGCGCGGCAAAACAAGACCCAGATCGATATGAAGGATTGCGAGGAGGCGATCGATCGCGTCATCGCGGGTCCGGAACGCAAGAGCCGGATCATGAGCCAGCGCGAAAAAGAGCTCGTGGCGTATCACGAAAGCGGCCACGCGTTGACGGCGAAGCTGCTGCCCAACGCCGATCCGCTGCACAAGGTGACGATCATTCCTCGCGGCATGGCGCTCGGCATCACGATGCAACTGCCGACCGAGGACCGCTACCTCATGACCAAAGCGGAGATCGTGGATCGCATCATGGTGCTGCTCGGCGCACGCGCGGCGGAAGAACTCATTTTCCAAGAGAACACGACCGGCGCACACGACGACTTGCAAAAGGCGACGACGCTGGCGCGCAAGATGGTGATGGAATTCGGCATGAGCCCGAAGCTCGGACCGATCGCGCTCGGCAAAAAGCACGAACAAGTTTTCCTCGGGCGCGACATCGTGGAAGAGCGCAACTATTCGGAAGAGGTCGCGAGTCAGATCGATACCGAGGTCCGCAGCATCATCGACACCTGTTACGCGAACGCGTACCATTTGCTGGAAACCAACATCGACAAGCTGCACCGCCTGGCCGAAGCGCTGCTCGAAAAAGAAACCGTCGAAGCGGAAGAAGTCGAGCGCCTCTTGTCCGACAGCCCGGCGCCTTCAGCCAACCGTCAGACGCCCGCGGATGCAAGCTTGCCGGACCGGGCTGCGGCCGCCAGCAGCACGCCTAAAGAGGAAAAGCCCCGCGTGAAGCCTTCGGTCCTGCCATTTCCGCCGCCGGAGCCTGCCTAAGCGGATGGTCTGGTGGCGAGCATTGCGCATTCTCGGCAAGCGCGGCGCACTGGCCGCGCTTTTTTTCTCGCTGGCCTGCGTTCCGCCGGTCGCCGGTCATGCGGCGAGCGAAGTCGCGCCAGCCGCGCCGCCCTCAGGTTTCGTCCTCGGACAAACCCAGCTTAGCGACGGCCTGACACTTATCGCACGCAGTTTGACCGCTTCACCCACAGCGGCGCTCGAAATCTGGATACGCTGCCCAGCGACCGGCTACGGGCCTTCACGCCCCGGCATTGCACGGCTGGCGGCGCTCGCACTGCTCGAACAGAAGTCGGGCGATGCGACGCTGCGCGAACAGGTACGTCGCGCCGGAGCGCAGATCGGGGTGTCGGTCTACCATGAAGGAACCGAGATCGCGATTTTGTCGCCAAGTTACCTCGCGCCGGCGATGCTGGATAAGCTGACGGCACAGATCTTGCATCCGAAGGTGGATCGCAATGCGTACTTAGCGGCTCGCCAACGCTTGGCTGCACAGCAAGTCGCGGCCATTGAAGTCCCCGATCAGCTTTTGCGCGATGCGCTCTTCGAGCGCATCTTCGCCAGCGGGCCGCTGCACGAGCCGACCTACGGCAACACGCAGACGCTCGCCGGCCTCACCCTTGACGACGTCAACCGTTTTCTTGCGCGCGCCTACGTGCCGCGCAGCGAGATCGTCATCGCAGCGGGCAGGGTTGACGGTTCCGACGTGAGCCGCCGCGTCGCCGCTTCGGCGCCGCCTGCCGCCGGCAACAGCGAACCGATCCCAGACTCCGTGGTTGCGGGCAGCGCGGGCTCGGCGCCCGCGACGCTCCACAGCTCCCCGGCGGGCGCCGCGGGTGTTGCCATCGGATGGGTGGGGCCGCCGATCGCAGACGAGCAGGCAGCAACGGCCATGGATTTTCTGTCCGACTATCTGACGCATCCCGCCTCTGGGGTCGTTTCGCAGGCTGTTGACAATCTTGATGCGAGCGCCAAATTCAATGGGCAGTTCATCACCCTGCGCAGTCCGGGTGTGTTTTTCATCAGCGTTTCGGGAAACGCACTCGACCCCGATGCGGCGCTCGGTACGATTCGCGACGCGGTCAAAAAAGTGCTGGCAGGCCAGCTTTCGAAGAACGATTTCGAGCGTGCGCTGACTGCGTTCCGCACCCACTTGTTGCGCGATCTGCAGACGCCACAGGAAGTGGCTGACAACTACGGCTGGTACTTCACGCAGGGCGCGACAAGCTACAGCCCAAGCGCGACCGATGCGCAACTCGCCGGCGACTACTTCGCCCAAGTGCAGAGCCTGACGCCCGCCTATGTCTTTGCCGTCGCGAAGCGCTACCTCAGCACAACTCCTACGGTGGTGCTGTTGCCGCGCGGCGCGCTGCACACTGCGTCGGATACCAAATGACCAAACGCAAGCACGTACCGCTCTCCTTACTGTGCGCGGTGCTATGCGGCGTGACCCTGGGCGCTGCTCCCCGCCCGCCGGCGACGTCATTCGCACCCGCGGCGGTCCTCGAGCTTGCCAACGGCGTCAAGATCGTCAGTCAACCGTCGGCCGACGGCAAACTCGTCGGAGCACAAATCTTTTTACCCGCTGGCTTGAGCCAGCAGCCGGTCGAAAAGGCGGGCATCGCGGCGATCGCAGCCGCGCTCGTGTTAGAGACTCCGGTCGAGGGTCAGCAGACCCTGATCGACGTGGCGCAAGGTTTGGGCGCGACCGCTTCCTACACGCTCGATCCCGCCGACACGCGTTTTTACATTGAAGCAAGCTCGGCGGACCTTCCACGCCTCTTGCACGATCTGCGCAGCGCGTTGCGTCATCCCGCCCTCTCGCAGTTGCGCGCCGAGCAAGCCAAGGCGTTGGCGAGCGCAGATGAAATGACGAAGAGCCCGCTCGAGGCGGCGTATGCAATGGTGCGCCGCGCGCGCTATGAGGGCACGGGTTTCGCCTTTCCCGATGCGGGCAGCGCGCTCTCGATCGCCAATATCAGCAGCGCTGATCTGCAAACCTACCTGGGCAGTGCGCAGCGGGGTAACGGAACCGTCATCGCATTAGCGGGGGCGGTCGGCGGGGACACCCTCGATGCTGCCAAGCGCGAATTTGGC
>DATGHT010000368.1:0-3414 GCA_035307865.1 Candidatus Eremiobacteraceae bacterium
CAAAATTGTGCGCGAATAAACCGACGGGACCGAAGACAAGCGTTGCGACGGCAGTTGCCGTGTTGGCGGTGCCGGTTTTTTCTGCGCCGGCCGTGGACTGCGGCGTTGCGCTCAGCGGCAATTGCTGGCCATCCACGGCGGTGATCCAATCGAGCGCAACGGTGATGCTGCCGCCTTTTCCGTTCTTGCCCGCCGGCGTCGCGGCGACAACGTGACCTTGCCCCGCGGCACCCTGCGAAGCGACCACCAATCCTTGCACCGTTAAGGGCTCTGACGCGACGATCTGAAATGTTTGACCGGGGCTGGCGCTTGCGGACGAGAGCTGGCCAACGATGTGAACTTTCAGCGGAGTGCCGCCGACGATCGTGACGATGGCAGCGTTCGACTGAACGGTTGTGATCAAGAGCGCGATCAGCACCGCAACCGGCACGCCGAGTGTAAGGCGAAGGCGTCGCGGGTGATCGGACAAACGTGGGTGCATAAAAGTCTCCTCCTTGTACGTATCCTACACTAGTAACGCCGTTCGCGCCTAAAACAGTTTCGCGCCATTGGGCGCCGTTTGCTCTGGGACCACCAGAATAACACGGTTCGAGTCATCGGGAACGCCCAAAACCAGCACCTCGCTTGTGAACGGGCCGATGCGCTTGGGCGGCAGGTTGACGACCCCCAGCACCTGTTTGCCGACAAGATCGTCCGGTTTGTACAAGTCGGTGAGCTGCGCCGCGGACTGCTTACGGCCGATGCCATCCCCGAAGTCCACGGTGAGCTCGTAGGCAGCCTTGCGGACGTTTGCAAGCCGCTCTGCGTGGGTTACGGTTCCAACGCGGATATCGAGCGTGGCAAACGCGGCTAGCGGATCCATCGGTTTCCTCCGTCAGAGGACGACAGGGCTTATTTTTGCCCGCTGCTGACGAGCGGAGCGCTATGGTACGCGCGCGTGATATATGCGCGCAGCCCAAATATCATTCCCACAACCACGAAGAGCAACACAACGCTGACAAGGCTCAGCGCACCCCCCGCAGGCGGCGGTCCGGGCATGACCGGAGCTCCCGTTGATGCCGGCAGCGGCGACGCGTAGGTCGTGCGGATGGCGATCCGCAGCAAGATGACACCGACAAAAATGGCGATGCCGATCGGGGTTACCCGCACGTACGCCGCGCGCGCGTTGCGGTCTATGCGGATGGCCGTGTGCGTGCCTTGATACCAGCCGATTGCAGCTCCGACGGCAAGGGCTATGAGCACCAAGCCGATATCGAGCGACGTCGTCGCCTGATCGAACACCATGAGGCCGATGGCAACCGCTGCGAAGATAGCCGGTGCGATCCACATGGTCGAGAGACCAAATCGCTGCTCGCGCCGCATTCGCATGATTCGAAAAACCAGGATTAGCGCGACAAACGCAACGGTGACAAGGATCGTCGTCGTTTGATTCATGCGCGCTCCCTTCGCGTTTACAGCGGAGACACATGCCGTGGTCGAGAACGCCCCGCCATGTTGCAGCGCAATTTTCAGTCTGTTACGGCGTTCGCTCTGTGCAGCGCCGTTTTCTTCCATGCCGCACCCGCACGTGCCGCAGCCGCGGCGCCTGCCGGAGCGCCCACGCGCGCAGCGGCGGTCGAAGAGCTTGCCCACCGCTACTATATGTTCACGTGGATGGCAAGCCCGACTTCCGCGACAGACAATGGACTCCACTTGGCCGACAACCGGCTCGCCGATTTTTCCGATGCAGCCAATCGTGCCTACGGCGCCGGTCTGCAACGCTTTCGCGACGAACTCGCGGCGCTTGCCCCCGGTGGCACGAGCATTCACGACCAAGTAAATTACTTGCTGCTGCGATCGGACATTGAGGGCGACTACTGGTCGCGCACCTTTCTGCGACCTCGCGAGCGCAATCCCGCGATCTATGAAGAGGAGTGCACGAACGGCATCTTCTTGCTATTGAGGAAGCCGTTCGCCTCGAACGCGGTGCGCGCGCGTGACGCCGCCGGACGCATGCGTCAGTGCAACAGCGTGCTGCTGCAAGGCGAGCACAACCTCACTGAAGCGGTCCGTGAATTCGGGGTTGTGGCTTCGCAGGAGACGGCTGGCGCCGACCCTCTCTTCACCCAAAGTCTCGAAGCGCTGACGCCGGGTCTCACCCCAGCGCAGAAAGCCGATCTGTACGCTGCGCGCGATCGAGCCCTGGTGGGACTGCACAACTACAAGCACTGGGTCGACGTGCACCTGCCGCAGTGGCACTCTGGTGGCTTTGCGGTAGGAAAGGAGCAGTACGATTGGATGTTGCGCCGCGTGCTGCTGCTCCCGTGGGATTCAGACCAGCTCGCACAGATGGCGCGCTTCGAGCTGGCGCGCGACCGTGCGCTTGCCGCCTGGGAAAAGAATCATGAGGCGTTTTCGAGCGGAACGGTCCGGACCCAGCCGCAGTTTACGAACAAGGTTGATTTTTTGCGCTACTACGAAAGCCAAACTTCGCGCGTCGTCGCCTTTATCAAGAGTCACCACCTCGTGACCATCCCGCCTTACATCGGCGCCTTCCGCATCGTCGAGCTTCCCAGGGCGCTTGCGCCGATCTACCCGGGCGGCTTCATGAATCCGCCCGGAACGTTCGATCGCGATCAGACAGGTTTCTATTTCGTGCCCAATTACGATCCACACAATACGAGCTTCTTCGCCGCGCAGGCGCGCCAGGCGGTGCTACCGGTGCTGGCGCACGAAGGCATCCCAGGACACTTCTTGCAGTTTTCGATCGCCTATAAGAACCCTGACTTCATTCGCAAGGTTCACGGCGACGGTGTGTTTGCAGAAGGCTGGGCATTCTACGGCGAGGAGATGCTCATGCGCACCGGACTGTACGACGACGATCCGGCGGCTCGCACCGCGGTCATTCATCTGATGCGCCATCGCGCCACTCGCGTGCTCGTCGACATCGGCTTGGCCACGGGCGCAATGACCTTACCCCAGGCAATCGAGTTCTTCAAGGACAACGCCGGCATCGATCGTGACACCGCGTACGGAGAAGGGACGCGCTTCGCTATGGGACCGGGGCAAGCCATCGATTACCTCACCGGCAAATCGCAGATCGAAAGCCTGCTGGCCGAAGACGAGGATCACGCCGGAGCGCGCTTCAGCCTAGGAGCGTTTCACGACAAGCTATTGTCATTCGGCACCGTGCCATACTCGACCATTGCCTGGGAGTGGCTCGGTGACTCGCGCTGGATCGCGCGCGTGCGCGATCCGATCGCCCCGCTGTTCGCTACTCCTGGAGGAGTTTAACAAAGCGCCGGTCGCGGCGCACGCTCTCCATGCGCGGATTATGCGCCACGAGCTCGGGCACGGTGAACGGGCTTACCGAACTGCTTGAACTAGATTCAGCCTAGCCCAGGGGCGTGCAGGGCCCCACGTAGGTCGGCAACT
>DATGHT010000369.1:0-4101 GCA_035307865.1 Candidatus Eremiobacteraceae bacterium
TCGTCCGTTTGCGGCCGTTGCACCTTGAGCACCATCTCGGCGCGCTCGTACAGCTCGCCCGGCTCTGCGACAATTGTGGCACCCGCGCTCTGATACGCAGCATCGAGGAAACCGGCTTCGAATCCGGCGTCCTTTTGGACCAACACCGTGTAGCCGGACTGCACCAAGCGCGAGGCGATGTCGGGCGTGACGGCAACCCGCCGCTCACCGGCGACAGTTTCCTTGGGAACGGCAACGTTCAAACCAATCCTCCTTTAAGAGGGAGCAGCGCACGCTTTCCCCTTTCCATTTCGAAATCTTCTCGCGGCGGGTGACCTCACGGGTGCCCGCTAAGTCCTCTAATGATGACTCCCGATGAACTCACCCCGCGCCGCATCGTCTCCGAGCTCGATCGTTACATCGTCGGCCAAGCCTCCGCCAAGCGAGCCGTCGCCATCGCCTTGCGCAATCGTTACCGCCGCGAGCGGCTGAGCGGCGACATGCGCGATGAGGTGATTCCGAAAAACATCCTCATGATCGGGCCGACCGGCGTGGGCAAGACCGAAATCGCGCGCCGTCTCGCCAATTTGGTCAGCGCGCCCTTCATTAAAGTCGAAGCGACGAAGTATACGGAGGTGGGCTACGTCGGACGCGACGTCGAGTCCATGGTGCGCGATTTGGTGGAAGCCTCCATCCGCATGCTGCGCGCCGAGCGTCTAGAAGAAACCAAAGGACAAGCGGAGGAGCTCGCGATCGACCGGCTTGCGGACGTCATCGATCCGTCCACGCGGGTCGCGGCGCCGGCGGCCAATCCGTTCTCTACGCTGTCGGCCATGCTGGGCGGCCAATCCTCCGGACATGCCGCGCCGGAGCCGCCGCCCCGCACGAGCGACGCCGAAGAACGGCGCACGCGGCTCAAGAATGAGATTCGCAACGGTTTTTACGACGTGCGCTTGATCGAGATCGAAGTGGAGGAAACGCCGCAAGTGGTCGGGGCGTTTGGCGGCCCGCAGATGGAAGAAATGGGCGCGAACATGGGTGATATTCTCGGCAGCATCTTGCCGAAGCGGCGTTCGAAGCGGCGCGTCACCGTCGCCGAGGCCAAGTCGATTTTTGTGCAAGAAGAGGCGGGCAAGCTTGTCGACAACGACTCGCTCAAGCGCGAAGCGGTCCGCCGCGCCGAGGAAAACGGCATCATCTTCATCGACGAGATGGACAAGATTGCGGGCGGCGGAGGACAGTCCGCGGGCCGCGGCCCGGACGTCTCACGCGAAGGCGTGCAGCGCGACATCCTCCCAATCGTGGAGGGTTCCACCGTCCTGACGAAACACGGCCCGGTCAAGACCGACCACGTGCTCTTCATCGGCGCGGGCGCATTTCATATCAGCAAACCGAGCGATCTCATCCCCGAATTGCAGGGACGCTTTCCGATCCGGGTCGAGCTTTCGAGCTTGTCCAAGGATGATTTCAAAACGATCCTCACGCAACCCAAGAACGCGCTGATCGAACAATACCGTCAGCTTTTGAAAACAGACGGCGTCATCTTAGAGTTCACGGATTCCGGTATCGACGCGATTGCGGGCCTCGCCACGCTCGTCAACGAGCAAACCGAGAACATCGGCGCGCGCCGTCTGCACACGATGCTGGAGCGCGTGCTGGAAGACGTCGCCTACTCCTCGCCCGAGTCGGGGGGCACGGTAACGGTGGACGACACGTACGTGGAACAACGTCTGGCGGAGATCGTCAAGAACCAAGATCTCTCGCACTACATCTTGTAACGATGGCCTACCGCCGCCGCATCCTTGTCGATCCTAGTCCGATGTTGCACAAGGTCGCAAAAAAAGTTAGCGCTCTCGAGCTCAAGATGCCGCTCATCCAGCAGCTCATCGACGATATGATCGAAACGATGTATGCCGCGCCGGGCATCGGATTGGCTGCACCGCAGGTGGGCATCGGCAAGCGCATCATCGTCGTCGACGTCGGCGACGAGCACAAACCGTCGGCGCTCATCAATCCGGTTCTGACCGATTTCGAAGGCGAGGAAGTCGCGGCCGAGGGCTGTCTTTCCATCCCGGGGAAGATCGGCGACGTCACGCGCGCCCAGCGCTGCGTGCTCAAGGGGCTGGATCGCAACGGCAAGCGCGTGCGCATCGAAGCAGACGGTCTGCTCGCGCGCTGTTTTCAGCACGAGGTCGACCATCTAGACGGGATTCTCATCACCGACAAAGCCGCCAACATTCGCGAGGCCGTGCCCGCAGAAGTCGAAGGGAAGCTCGAGAACAAGACCGCTCGCGAAGTTCAAATCTAGCGTGGCCGCACGCCGCCTGCGAACCATTTTTTTCGGCAGCTCGGATTTTTCGGTGCCCAGCCTCCAGCGGTTGCTCGCGCGACACGACGTCGTCGCGGTCGTCACCCAGCCGGAAAAACCCGCCGGCCGAGGTTTGGTGATGAGGGCAACCCCGGTGAGCCAGGTGGCGCGCGCCGCCGGCATCGCCGTGCTGACGCCGTCCAAACTCGACGCCGCAGTCGTGCGCTCGCTGGAAGACCTCCAGCCGGCGCTGTTGGCATGCGCTTCCTACGGCAAAATCGTCTCGCGCGCCATCCTGCAAATTCCGACGCTGCAAGCGGCGCTCAACGTCCACCCGAGCCTGCTGCCGCGCTATCGCGGCGCGACCCCGATCCAAACCGCGCTGCGCGACGGATGCGAGACAACCGGGGTGACAATATTTTGGATGGTGCAGGCGCTGGACGCGGGCGATATCGCCGGCAGCCGCCTCGTGCCGGTCGCGGCTGCCGACAATTTCAAAACGCTGCACGACAAGCTTGCAAATGCCGGTGCCGAGCTGCTGCTCGAGTGCGTAGACCTGCTCGTGGACGGAACGCTGCCGCGCGTGCCGCAAAACGAAAATGATGCGACCTATACCAAGCCGCTTTCCAAAGAAGATCAGCGCCTCGATATCAAGCAGCCCGCTCAAGCGGTGGTCAATCAGATCCGCAGTCTGAGCCCCAAGCCCGGTGCTTGGCTGCCGTTCAACGAGAAGCGCCTGAAAGTGCTCGAGGCGCGGGTCTCAGACCACGTGTGGGAGCGTGAAGCGCAACCCGGCGCACTGCTAAGCGCGGGCGGCCGGACGCTTGTGAAGACCGAGCCGGGCAGTATCGAGGCGACGCGCGTCGTGCCCGAAGGCAAATCGGAGATGTCGGGTGCGCAATTCGCTCAGCGGCTCCTTGAGGAACGCTGACACCCGGCGCGACGCGCGGGAGCTTGCGCTGCAGGCGCTGAGCGCGGGCGGCACGCAGGCGGCGCTCGACAGCGTCCTGCGTCCGGGGCGCGGCGGTGCGAAGCAACCCACTCTCGATCCGCGCGAGCGCGCGCTTGCCACCCAGCTCACCTATGGCGTGGTCAAGATGCGCCGCGCTCTCGCGTGGTCGCTCGAAAAGTATTTGCGCAAGCCCCTGCAGTCGCTCGACCCGGCATTACAAAATGTGCTGTTGCTGGGCGCGTACCAGCTTCTCTACCTCAAGAAGATTCCCGCGCACAGCGCGGTCGATGAAAGCGTCCGCCTCGCGCGCCGGCACGGCCACGCAGGAACTGCCGGGGTCGCAAACGCGGTGCTGCGAAAGCTGAGTGCGCAGCCGCTGCTGCCGCCCCCACCCTCCGGTCCCGACGACATTGCGGGGTTTGGCGCTTATGCTTCGGTTCCTGATTGGCTGGCGCAGCATTGGAACGAGCGGTTCGGGTTTACGACCGCTTTGCGCATCGCGGAGGGCATCAATGCATCAGCCCGGCGCGCCCTGCGCGTCAACCCGACGCGCGTAAGCACTTCCGCATTGCAAACCGAACTCGCCGCAAAAAACTTGCGACCGCATGCGAGCCGCTACGAAATTGGAACCTGCGTCGTCCTTGACGACCTGGGCGGCACCCCAGGTGTGACGCTGGCGCAGTTATCACGGTTGGGGCTGATCACCGTCCAGAGCGAGGAGAGCCAGCTCGCCGTCCATCTCCTAAATCCGCAGCGCGACGAGATCGTTCTCGACGTGTGCGCCGGTCGTGGCGTGAAAGCAGGTGCGATAGGCGAGCGCCTCCATCCGGATTCGAGCAAGCTGTTTGCGTTGGACGACAGC
>DATGHT010000370.1:0-6540 GCA_035307865.1 Candidatus Eremiobacteraceae bacterium
TGCCACGCCAACGGTCTTGCGTGGACTATTTTGGGCTTAGGCAGCAACGTCTTGGTACGCGATGAAGGCTTTGCCGGCATCGTGCTGCGTTTGGCGGGCGCGTTCACGGCGGTGAGCGTGAACGGCACGCGCGTGCGGGCCGGCGGCGCTGCGCCGATCGTGGCAGTGTGCCGGGAGGCTGCACGGGCCGGTTTGACGGGAGCGGAAGCGTTGGTGGGCATTCCCGGTACGATCGGCGGCGCAGTCCGCATGAATGCCGGTACGAACGTCGAGATCGGGGCCCTCGTGCGCCGGATCGAAATCGTGCAGGCTGGTGAGGAACTGCAAACGTTCACGGTTCCTGAGTTCGCCTATCGCCGCTCGAGCCTAGATCGGGGCGCGGTCGTGTGCGCGGCCGAGCTCGAGCTCCAGCCGGCAGCGCAAGCGGACGTGCAACAGGAACTGCGGCGCCGGATCGACCAACGCAACGCGTCCCAACCGCTCGAGCTGCCGAACTCCGGCAGCATCTTTCGCAATCCGCCGGGCGACTACGCCGCGCGGCTGATCGAGAGCGCCGGCTGCAAGGGTTGGCAGTGCGGCAAGGCTGAGGTCTCGCGCAAGCACGCCAATTTCATCGTCAACAATGGCGGAGCAACCTGCAAAGATGTTCTCGCGCTCATCGAGCAAGTACGCGTGCAGGTGAAAAAAGTCCACGGGATCGAGCTGGAACTTGAGGTGCAACTGCTTGGCTAGTCCAAGCATCGCCGTGGTGATGGGTGGCCGCTCGGCGGAGCGTGAAATAAGTTTGCAAACCGGGGAGGGAGTGCTGCGCGCCTTGCGGGCGCTCGGCTATGACGCCTGGTCGCTCGACTATAACGACTTCTTCGTCGACGCGCTGCAACACCGCAGGCCCGCGGCGGTTTTCAATGCGCTGCACGGCGGCGCGGGAGAAGACGGCACCGTGGCGGCGCTGCTCGATTGGCTGGAAATCCCCTACCAAGGTTCCGGCGTGCGTGCGAGTGCCGTCGCGATGGACAAGTGGCTCAGCAAGGCGCTCATGTTCGTGGAGCGGATTCCAGTGGCGCGCGGTGTCCGTCTGCCGTTGGCGGCAGCCCGCCGGTACGATGTCGCACGAGAATTTGGCTTGCCGTGCGTCGTCAAACCGGTCGCGGAAGGCTCTGCAGTCGGCGTGACCATCGTCCGCAAACCGGAAGAATGGCTGCTCGCGCTGCGCACGGCGGCTGGAGGGCAGAGCGAAGACCACGCGGCGCTGCTCGTGGAAGAATACATCGCCGGCCGCGAGTTCACCGTGGCGGTTCTTGGTAACGAAGCGTTACCGATCGTCGAGATCACCCCGCACGACGGCTTTTACAGCTACTCGGCGAAATACACGACCGGCGGCAGTACCCATACCGTTCCGGCTCACCTCGCGCACGACGTCGCGCGTCAAATGCGCGACTATGCAGTGCGGCTGCACGATGCGCTGGGCTGCCGCGATTATTCTCGCATCGACCTGTTGATGGACGGTGCCGGCCGCATCGCCGTGCTGGAGTGCAACACGCTGCCCGGCCTTACCCCGTTGAGCCTCTTTCCGGACGCAGCCCGGGCCGCCGGCATTCAATATGAAAGCCTGATCCAGCGGCTGATTCTGTGCGCCCTCGCACGTTAGCGGGGTTTTGTCACCTCGCCGCTTTGCCGAAGTATTAAAGTGGTGAGACATATTGAGTGAGTTCTGGACGGCGTTACTGGAAAGCGTTTTTTCGTTCTTCGGCTTGGTGACGCAAGGCCGGCGCTCGACCCTGGAGATGAGCATGTTCAGCGATGATCTTTCCGGCATGACGATCGGCGGGATGGGTGCGGGCACGACCGACCTGGGGCCAACCCCGGCGCCGCCGCTGTGGGTCCAAGCGAAAGCGCAGCTCGAGACGCTGCAAAAAGCAGACCCTGACTTTTTGGAGGCGACATTTCTGGCCCAAGCCTCAAAGACGTTCGCGGCCGTGTTGGCGGCGGAGGGCGTCATGGACGCGAGCGCGATCGCCGCACTGGTGACGCCGGGCTATTTGCAGCATTTTCAAGCGCGCATCGATGACTGGAAAGGCGGCGGTTTCACACGCGTGGTCAGCGACCTCAGCCTGGACAGTCCTACCACCTTCAAAGTGAGCATCGGCGGCGACACGCAGGCGATCACAGTGCGCTTTACCGGCAGCGTCAAGCGCTTTACACGTGAAGACATGACGAACATCGTCAGCGACGGCAGCGCGCAAGCTGCGTCGTTCACCGAATTCGCGACCTTCGTGCGCCCGGCGGGATCGACCACGCCCAAGACTGTTGCGCTGGCCGGTGCGTTGCACTGCCCATCCTGCGGAGCACCGGTTGCCGACGGCGCGTTGAAATGCACCTTCTGCGGCGCCACCGTGAGCGGCAGCGGCGGGAGCTGGCTGCTCGATAAGACGAGCGCATCTGCGTACACGTAACCCAGGTTTTTCGCGGCCTGCTAGGTAAGTCCGGTCGCCCCATGCGCATCGGCAGGATCTTCGGCATCGACATCGTCGTCAACTTGAGCTGGATATTTGTCTTCGCGTTTGTGGCGTGGGCGCTGGTGGATCAAGGACCGTTCCGGCTGGTCAATGTGTCGCCGTTTCAGCGCGTCACGCTGGGCGTCATCACAGCCCTCCTGTTCTTCGCGAGCGTGCTCGTGCACGAGCTCGCGCATTCCCTGGTCGCGCGCAAGCGCGGCATCCCGATTGCGCGCATCACGCTCTTTATCTTCGGCGGCGTCTCCAGTTTGGAGGGCGAGCCCAATACGGCGCCGGTTGAGGCGTGGATCGCATTCGTCGGACCGCTGACGAGCCTGGTGCTAGGATTGCTTTTCCTGGGCATCTCGATAGCGATCGGCTTGCGCACGCCGATCGGCATCGCAACGCAATACCTCGGGATGGCCAATTTGATTCTCGGCGTTTTTAATCTGCTGCCGGCCTACCCGCTGGACGGTGGGCGCGTTCTGCACGCGCTCCTGTGGCGTTGGACGAAAGACCGTTTGCGCGCGACGCAAATTGCCGCCAGCGTCGGGCGGATCATGGCCATCTTGTTCATCGGCTTCGGCGCCTTCAGCACGCTCTATAACGGCATCGGATTCGGCAATGGTCTTTGGTTGATCTTCATCGGTTGGTTCTTGTTGCAAGCCGGCGGCGCCGAACGCATGCAGGCGGAACTGCTGCAATCTTTATCCGGCCTGACGGCACGCGACATCGCCGTGCCGCCGCCGCCACCGCTGCCCGCGGACGCGACTGCCGACGTGGCCTTGCAGACCATGATGAAGACCGGCAGCCGCGCATTGCCCGTCATGCTCGGGGACCAGCTCTTGGGCATCCTCACGATGTCCGATTTTGCGAAGCTAGCGGATCGCTCTCCGGCCGATGCCTACGTGACCTCGCTCATGACGCGCACCGATGATCTCAAGGCAGCGCTCCCGAGCGCACGCGCCGTCGACGTGGTGCAGACATTGTTGCGCAGTGGCGTCGGCCAGATTCCCGTCGTTGACGAGTCGGGAACGTTGCTGGGCCTTGTGACGCGAGACAGCGTGTTACGGCGGCTCGCCCTCGCGCGCGACTACTCGCGCGTCTCGCGCGCGGCCTAACGAATCCTATTTTGGTTTGGGCTTCCCACCTGTCGGCACGTGCGGCGCAGGTGCGGGCAGACGCACGGGCTGCGAGATCGCTGGGAACTGGGGTACAATCGGCCTGGCGGGGGCGACGAAAATCGGCGCACGCATCGCTTGGGGTTGCATTACAACCGGCAGCCGCTGCACGATCGGCACGCGGCGCACGATCGGCAGTGTCCGCATCCTCGGGGTCGACCAGCTTGGCACGGATCGGATGGTGATCGTCGCACCGTTACCGCGAAAAACGCGCAGCTGCGACCCGCTTGGGGAGAAGACCGTCGTGGCTACGGGTTGCAAACGGCGGAAAACGACCAGCCGATGCGGCGAGATGGGACGGCCCAACAGCCGCGGCAAAACGGCGTAACGCAGCGACTCGGGAAGTTCGCGGCGGTTCCCTTCGATCTCGAGCGGTGCGGTGGAATGCACGACGATGCTATGACCGTTCGGCAGTCCGAAATGCGCGGCGATGATCGCGCGGTGCGATCGCGCGCCGAACGGCACGGTCGTGAAACCCCAGAAGAAACCCGGATTGCCTGGCCACGGGGTCAGGGGAAACGAACCCGGTAGGCCGCTGATGGAAAAGAAGCCGTTGCCAAACGGGAAGAAGTGGCTGACGAAAATGACTTCGATGACGCCGCCGGACACGAAGAAGAGCGGCCCGGGCGTGAAGACGGAGAATCCCGGCGGGAAGAAGCGGAAGCGCGGGAACCAGAACGAGTTGAAGCCGTCGAAGTAGTTGCCGAATCCGCCGCCACCGGATGGCATGTAGATCGAACTGCTGCCGGAATCCACACGGAAGGTCCAGGTATCCGAAAACGGCGTGCCATCGTCCGCAGCGCCGTTGATCTCTACCGTATGGGTGCCCGTCTGCAAGCCGTATTGCGGCGTGTAGGACGCGTACGCGGACGAGATGGTCGACGACCCGGTGACGTCTTGACCGTCCACGGTCAGCGTGACGCTTGCTGGGTTGACCGCCGATGTTCCACCGGCAAAGCGTGCGTAGATCTGCGGATATTGCGAGCCGATCAACTCACCCTGTTGGGGGCTCTCATCTTCGACGGAGGGCGCGCGCTTCGGCGCGTAGGAGACAAAGCCGCCCGCCGATCCTGCCTGCTCGCTCGCGGTCGCGGCAGCAAAATTTCCCGACTTGAATCCACTCACGATCACGACCGTGTTCTGTGCCGCGTCGTAATCGACAGAGACGCCCAATGCTTCGGAGACAAAACGCAGCGGCACGAGCGTGCGCCCGGCGATCTCGCGCGCACCGACCTCGAGCGTGCGGTGCTCGCCATTGATCCATGCGTCCGGCGAGCGCAGAGAAACTTTGACGGTGACGTCACCCAGCGCCGCGATGGCGAGCTGGTTTTGGTCGTCGAAGCTGACCGCGGCGCCGAAGCGTTCGAACACCCCGCGCAGCGGCACGAGCACGTGACCGCCGCTGACGGCTGGGGGCACGTCGAGCGTCACCCGCTGGCCGTCGAGAAGAATTGCGGGCGGGTCGGCACTCGCGCGAGCGGGGATCTGCCCTAATGCGACAGTTAAGAGGGCCGCAGCCAGAAGAGCGAAGTTGCCGGCAGAAGAAGGGCGGTTTTTGGGTCGCATGGCGTCAACCTTAAGCGGCCGCGGAGAGCGGCAAAACGGTCCATGAGTGCGCCCGGCCACTTCCTATTCGCCTGTTTGCGCAAGGTTCCGCTCCCATGCCGGGATGGTCGCAAGCAATCACCCGCGCCGGCGCAGGAAGGCTTGTCAACGGTCCGTAACCTCGTTATAATGCTTTTGGCACTCAAGTGCCAAGACTGCTAAAGGCACAAAAATGGCCCGTTTTTCGGGCGTTTCCCTATAGCTGAACAGTATACATCGGCGGTCCGAGGCCGGGCCGTTCGTTTTAACCACCGGCGGCACACACCGCCGCAATGCTTCCAAGGAGGAGTCCACCCGTGGCCGCAACCGCGACGAAAATTGAACTCAAACCCACCGCAGAGCGCGTTGTCCTGGAGCCGGTCGAGCCGGCGAAGACAACCGCAGGCGGGATCATCCTGCCTGACACCGCCCAAGAAAAGACGCAAGAGGGCCTGATCATCGCCGTTGGTCCTGGACGCAAGACCGACAAAGGCGAAGTCATACCGATCGACCTCAAGGTCGGTGACAAAGTCATCTATTCGAAATATTCGGGCTCTGAGATCAAGCTCGACGGTAACGAATACCTCATCATCAGCGAGAAAGACGTTCTCGCCGTCGTTAAACGCTAAAGGAGCGCAAGAACTACCATGGCAGCCAAAGAGATATTGTATGACGAGTATGCGCGCCGTGCGCTCGAGCGCGGTGCGAATGCTCTCGCCGATGCGGTCAAGGTGACGCTCGGCCCCAAAGGCCGCAACGTCGTCCTCGACAAGAAATTCGGCTCACCGACGATCACCAACGACGGCGTCACGATTGCCAAAGAAATCGAACTCCCCAACCACTTCGAGAACATGGGCGCGCAACTCGTGAAAGAAGTCGCCTCGAAGACGAACGATATCGCAGGCGACGGCACGACGACCGCGACCGTCCTGGCGCAGGCGATCATTCGTGAGGGTCTGCGCAACGTCGCAGCCGGCTCCAATCCGCTTGCACTCAAGCGCGGCATCGAGCAAGCGGTCGAAACCACCATCACCGAACTCAAGAAAATGGCGCGCAAGGTCGAGACGAAGGAAGAGATCGCACAGGTCGCGAGCATCTCGGCCAAAGACAAATCCATCGGCGACATCATCGCCGAAGCGATGGAGAAGGTCACCAAAGACGGCGTCATCACGGTCGAGGAATCGAAAACCACAAAGACCGAGCTCGAACTGAAGGAAGGCATGCAGTTCGATAAGGGCTACATTTCGCCGTACATGGTCACCGATCCGGAGCGCATGGAA
>DATGHT010000371.1:0-2094 GCA_035307865.1 Candidatus Eremiobacteraceae bacterium
TCAACAAGGTACTGTACGCGGTCGGAGGCTATAACGGCGGCCCGATAAATACCGTGGAGGCCTATGACCCCGCGACGAATACCTGGACCACGAAGGCGCCGATGCCGACGAGGCGCTATGAGTTAGCTGTTGGCATCGTCAATAAGATTCTCTACGCCGTCGGCGGCTCTATTGGGACCGTACAAACCGCAGTAAACACCGTCGAGGCCTACAATCCTGCGACAAATACTTGGAGGGCCAAGGCCCGTCTGCCGTCGCGAACCGCTTTCCCAACCATAGGCGTTGTCAACAACGTGCTCTATGCCGCAGGCGGCATCAAGCCCGGTCAAATCGTCAACACGGTCGAGGCCTTTACTCCGTGATATGTCCGCAACCGGAGTCTGCCGTCTAGATACCGAAGAGAACATCTATGGCAGCACGATCAGGGCAGGCTGATCGAAGCGCGGAGCCGGCATATGCTTCGGGCGCGCTCGTCTTTCTCTTCACCGACATCGAGGGCTCGACGCGGCGTTGGGAGGCCAACCGCGACGCGATGCGCGCTGCCGTAGAGCGCCACGATGCCGTCATGCGCGAGGCCATCGAGCACCACAGCGGTCGCGTTTTCAAGACGGTCGGAGACGCGTACTGCGCCGTATTCTCGTCGCCACGCGAGGCCATCG
The DNA here is from genome assembly GCA_035307865.1 of Candidatus Eremiobacteraceae bacterium. Taxonomy (GTDB): domain Bacteria; phylum Vulcanimicrobiota; class Vulcanimicrobiia; order Eremiobacterales; family Eremiobacteraceae; genus JALYZS01. The sequence goes on from DATGHT010000371.1 coordinate 660, forward strand.
CGGCGGCACTGTGCGCCCAGCGCAACCTCCTTGCGGAAGACTTCTCGGCTGTCGATGGGCTTCGTGTGCGAATGGGACTGCACACCGGTCCAGCCGACGAGCGCGACAACGACTACTTCGGCCCGGCGCTCAATCGCGTCGCCAGGCTCATGAGTGCCGGACACGGCGGTCAGATATTGATCTCCGATGCGCTGCACGCAGCGGCAGTCGGCGCAGGAGAATGTCAGTTCATCGACCTCGGCATGCGGCGGCTCAAAGATCTGCGCGAGCCCGAACACGTGTGGCAGGCGACGACGCTCGGACTGCCCCACACGTTCCCCCCGCTGAAGACGCTCGACGCTCGTCCAAACAACTTGCCGACCCAAGCGACGCACTTACTGGGACGAGAAGGCGACGTCGACGAAATCGAGGCCTTGCTCGGGAACCACCGACTGGTCACGCTGTGCGGGGCCGGCGGCATCGGCAAGACCCGATTGGCTCTACAAGCCGGCGCAGACCTCATCGACCGCTATGCGCACGGAGTCTGGTTCATCGATCTGGCGCCGATCAATGACGCTGCTCTGGTTGAGAGCGTGATCGCAAAAGTGCTGGGCATCGCGAAGCCCGACGATGCCACGCTGAGCGAAGCGATCGTCCGGCGCATGCACGAGAGAAGCGCCCTCATCATTCTCGACAACTGCGAGCACGTGATCGAGGCGGCGGCGCAGATCGCGGACGTCTTTATGCATCGCTGTCCGCAGGTCAGCGTTCTCGCGACGTCTCGCCAGCCGCTCGATATCGCCGGCGAGGAGGCCTTGCGCATCGCTTCCCTTGCGGTGCCAACATCGATCGACGGGCTCACGGCAAGTGAGGCCATGCGCTTTGGCGCCGTTGCGCTCTTCGCGGAAAGAGCCCGAGCGGCGCACAAGGCATTTGCTCTCGTTGACGAAAATGCGCCGATCGTTGCCGATATCTGCCGCAGGCTTGACGGCATTCCGCTCGCGCTCGAGCTCGCAGCAGCGCGGGTGCGCGTCCTGACCCTGCCGCATCTCGCGAACGGCCTCAATGCCCGCTTCAAGATACTGACGCACGGTAGCCGAACGGCGTTGCCGCGACAGAAGACGTTGAGCGCGCTGATCGACTGGAGCTACAACCTCCTCACCGAAGAGGAGCAGACCTTTTTCAACCGGCTTGCCGTTTTTTCAGGCGACTTCACCATCGAGGCTGCGGACAAGGTGAGCGGCGGCGACCATGATGAAAGCACGGTCATCGAGCTGCTCTCGTCGCTGTCAGACAAATCGCTGATCGTCGCGGAGACGACGGGCGACGTCGAGCATTTCGACCTTCTGGAATCGACTCGCGCGTACGCTTTGGAAAAGCTGACCGCACGGGGCGAACTCGATGAAATCGCACGCCGTCACGCGTTGTACTACCTAGACGTCGTCAGCGCGGCGAA
>DATGHT010000372.1:0-4308 GCA_035307865.1 Candidatus Eremiobacteraceae bacterium
GGCTCACACGGCCCGTCAGCACGAGTCTGCCGTTCCGTTTCTCCAGCGCGGTGTCCGTTGATAGGTTCAAGGTGCCGTCCTCGGTGATCACGAGGTCGCACGCTCGCGGCACGCTCTGCCAAGCTTGGATGAGCACGTTCAGATTCTTATGTGGACGATGATTGCCCGCGTAGAGGAAGTAGGGTCGTTGCAGCGTGAAACGCGCGCGCGCCTGCGCCGCGCGCATGCTGCGCTCTCCGTCGCTAAGATAGAAATCATCGGCGCTGGCGAGCGGTACCACCCGCACCAGCTCGCGTTTCACCGCGAGATAGCGCTGCAAGTCGACGATGGTAGCGGTCGCATCGGTGATCACGCGGCTGGCGCTCGTCGCGACGGGCTTCACCACCCAGCGGTAGTAGGGCGGAACTTTCCAAGAAAAATACTGCGGAAAACGCAAATGGATGAGATCGTGGATCGTGTACACGTGCGGCAGGCGGCTGCGCCGGGGCGCGTAGACGCTCATGAAATGTACGAGGCTCGGACGGCTGGCGGCCAAGCGACGCGGCAATCCAAATTGTTCGGCGAGACCGCCGTTCACCGCTTGCGCTTCGCTGAGTGGGATCAAACGGACGTTATCAAGTTGCACGTCGAACGCCGCGTTGCTCACGACGACGAACTGCAAGTCGGGCGCAACGCGCGGCAGGCGTTGCACGAGCTCCCGGACGTACAGCTGCATGCCGGCTGACATCTGTCTTGTCAGCCGTGCGTCAAGGGCTATCGCCACATGCGGTTTCGCAGCGTCCAGGATTTCGTCGCCGCGACGGCCGGGTAGAGCGCGCTGCCGGCGCAGATGTACACGCCGCGCCAGCCGTCAAAGATCCCGTACTTGGCGAACAGCAGCCATAAGAATCGCAGCGGCGACAAAAGCCACGCGGCTGCCACCCTTGCCGGCGATGCAAGCATGTGGCGGGCCTCGAGCGCCGTATAGTCGGCAAACTTCTTACGGTAGGCGCCCAGGCTCGCGTAGCTGTAGTGATCGAGGGGAGCTTGCAGTGCCGCCCCTGCGCCATCGGGTATCCAGCGTTCGTGGATGTCGCTATCGTTCAAGCGCGTGCTGCCTTCGGTCGAGACGTGGCCGACGACGCGGGCCTGCCCCGTTCGGAACAGGCGAACGAGCCGGTCGGGCCACCAGCCCGCGCCACGCACCCACTTCTTGAGGAACCAGTTCCGCCGCGGCAGCGAGTATGCGACCACGCTAGGAGGCGGGTTGAGCGCGTGGAGTTCGTAGCGCAGCTCCGGGGTGAGGCGCTCGTCCGCGTCGATCATGAAGGTCCAGGGTGTGTTGACCAGCGCGGCGGCCGCAGTCCGGGCGCGCACGAACCCGCGCCAAGGCTCCACGTGGACGCTTGCACCGCTCTTCTGCGCGATCTCCACCGTTTGGTCGTCAGAGCCCGCATCGAAAACGAGCTTCGGTGATTCGGGCAGCAACGAATGCAGGCAGGCGCTAATGTTCGCGGCTTCGTTGCGGGTGAGAATGACGAATGTGATGTCGGCGCTACGCACGCCGATTACCGCCTAGGCCTTATGCGCCGATGCGTTCGCGATTGAGTTCGCGACCGGCGCCTTGCCGCTGCGCATAGGCCATGCACGCTTCGATGAATCCGGCATACAGCGGCGCTGGGCGCGTGGGACGGGATTTGAACTCGGGGTGTGCTTGCGTGCCGACAAACCACGGGTGCGAGGGCAGCTCGATGATCTCCACCAGATCGGCAGCGCGGTAGTGGCCCGAGAACACCATGCCTTTGCGCTCGAACGCCTCCTTGTACGCATTGTTGAACTCGAACCGGTGGCGGTGGCGCTCGGAAATCTCAGACTTGCCATAGAGCCTTGCCGCTAGTGTATCGGGTTCGAGCGTGCAAGGATATGCGCCCAAGCGCATCGTGCCGCCCATCACCTGCAAGTTGCGCTGGTTCTCCATGAAATCGATGACGGGATGCGGCGTTTCGGGTTCAACCTCACGGGTGTGGGCATTTTCCAGGCCGCATACGTTGCGCGCGAATTCAACGCACGCCAGCTGCATGCCGTAGCAAATCCCCAAGAATGGCACATTGTTCTCGCGCGCGTAGCGAATGGCAAGTAATTTGCCTTTGATGCCGCGCGCCCCAAAGCCGGGTGCCACTAAGATGCCGCTGACGCCTTGCAGCGCTTCGATGCCGCGCTCTTCCAGATTTTCCGAATCGATGCGCGTGATCTCGATGGCGGCATTTTGGGCGACGCCTGCGTGGTAGAGCGCTTCATTGATCGAGATATAGGCGTCTTTGAGCTCGACGTATTTGCCGACGAGCGCGACCCGCACCGCATCCTTGGGTCGCTGGATGCGGCGCACCATCATGCGCCAGTCTTCCAAATCCAGCGGACGCTCTTGCAGCTTGAGCTTCTGTACGACCGCCTCGGCCAGGCCTTCTGCCTCGAGATTGAGCGGCACTTGGTAGATGCTTTGCGCGTCGCGGCTTTGCACGACCGCCGAGCGCTTGACGTCGCAGAACAGCGCGATCTTCTCTTTGATGTCCTGGGTGAGCGGGTATTCGGCGCGGCAGATGATGGCATCGGGTGAGATACCGATGGCTCGCAACTCGCGCACGGAGTGCTGCGTCGGCTTGGTTTTCAGCTCGTCCGGCGCGCCCAGATGAGGCACCAGCGTCAAGTGGATGTACATGACGTGATCGTCGCCGACGTCGTGCTTGAATTGACGGATCGCCTCCAGAAACGGCAAGGACTCGATGTCGCCGACGGTGCCGCCCACCTCGATGATGCAGACATCGGCGCCGCTTGCCAAGGCTACTTGCTTGATGCGGTCCTTGATCTCATTGGTGATGTGGGGCACGACTTGCACGGTCGCGCCCAAGTAACCGCCGCGGCGCTCTTGCTCGATGACCGAACCGTAAATCTGGCCGGTGGTCACGTTGTGGAGGCGGCTGAGGTTTTCATCGATGAAGCGCTCGTAGTGGCCAAGATCCAAATCGGTCTCCGCGCCGTCTTCGGTCACGAAGACCTCACCGTGCTGGTACGGATTCATCGTGCCGGCATCGGTATTGATGTAAGGATCGAGCTTTTGGATGCTGACCGAAATGCCGCGGCTCTTGAGCAAGCGGCCCAGCGACGCTGCTGCGATGCCCTTGCCCAGCGATGAAACCACACCGCCCGTAAAAAAGATAAAACGGCTCATCGCGTAAGCGCGCTAGCCTGGAAATGGACAGGATTCATGTACTTTGAGGTTCGCTCTTTAGGCTAGCCAGTCCTGTGGCTGGTAGTAGCGCATGGCCTCGGCTTCGCGTGAATTCGGCTGCGGTTGGAAGGCGTACCACCAGCCTGCGAGCGGCGGCAGAGACATCAGGATCGATTCGACACGGCCCTGCGTGGCGAGGCCGAAACTCGTGCCGCGGTCGTAGACCAAGTTGAATTCCACGTAACGACCCCGGCGGAACAGTTGGAAGCGGCGTTCGTTTTCGCCGTAGGGTTCATGCCGCCGGCGCCGCACGATGCTGACGTAGGGCAGCAGCACGCTGCGGGCGCAATCCGCTACAAATGCGAAGGTTTTTTCAAGATCCCCGTTGAGATCGTCAAAAAATATTCCGCCAACGCCGCGCATTTCGCCGCGATGGGGAATGAAAAAATATTCATCGCACCATTTCTTGAAGCGCGGATAGTAGGCAGCATCGTGGCGGTCGCAAACGCCTTTCCAAGCGCGGTGGAATTCGATGACGTCATCGCGATACGGATAAGAGGGCGTGAGATCGCTGCCTCCGCCGAACCAGGCGCGCTCACCACGGCGTAAATAGCGGAAGTTGGCGTGCATCGTCGGCACCAAGGGACTGCGCGGATGCAGCACGATCGAGATGCCGGTCGCAAAGAAGTTGCGCTCGCTTCCACCCAGCTTCTTGCGCATGGCGTTGTCGAGCTCACCCCAGACGGTTGAGGTGTTGACCCCGGCTTTTTCAAACAAGTCGCCGTCGCTGAGAATGCCGGTCAGACCGCCTCCTCCTCCGGTCCGCTGCCACGTATCCATCCGGAATCGTTGCGCCCCATCCAGGCGCGCAAGCTCGTTGCAAATGCGCTGTTGCTCCTGCTCGAAAAGCTCCCGAGCCTGCTGCGCGATAGCCTCGGCGAGTTGGGTCACGCGCTTGCGCCGGCTAGCCTGCAAACGATCATCCGGTCCCGCCCGGCCAGGTCCTTGCGCAGCTCGACCGCAGCGCCTGGAAACGCCTTCACCGCCAGCGCCTGGAGTGCGTGGGCATTGGCCGGACCGCACTCGCAGTACAGCACGCCGCC
>DATGHT010000373.1:0-2138 GCA_035307865.1 Candidatus Eremiobacteraceae bacterium
GGGCGATCTGCGCAAGCGCGTCGTCATCGTCGACACGAGCAACGAGATCGCCGGCGACGGCGATGTGCCGCATGCCGGCATCGGCCATGCACGCCGCATGCAAGTCGACATCCCCACGAACCAGCACGCGGTCATGATCGAGGCGGTCGAGAATCACATGCCGGAAGTCGTCGTCATCGACGAGATCGGGACCGAAGCGGAAGCCCTGGCCGCGCGAACCATCGCCGAACGCGGCGTGCAGCTCATCGGCACGGCACACGGCATCGACCTCGAGAATATCCTCATGAACCCGACGCTGTGCGATCTGCTCGGCGGGGTCGGCGCTGTCACGCTGTCGGATGAAGAAGCTCGCCGTCGTGGTACGCGCAAGACGGTGCTCGAGCGCAAAGCCTCCCCCACGTTCGACGTCGTGATCGAGATCCAAGATCGCAACCGCCTCGCGATCCATAGCCCGGTCGCCGATGTGGTGGACGCGATGTTGCGCGGGCACGAGCCCCGGCCTGAGGTGCGCGTGCGCAACGCCAGCGGCGGCGTCGAGGTGCTGCAAGAGGCGGAAAGGCAGACCGTGCAGAGCCGCGTCTCGGCCCCCGCTCGTTCCGTGTACCACATGGAGCGCGAATACGGCGAACCCGACGAGGAAGACGAAAGCGGCGAGATGGTGCGCATCTTCCCGTACGGCGTGAGCCGCGCCAAGATCGAGCGTGCTATCGGAAACCTGCGCGTACCCGCGACGATTGCCCGCAAGTGGGATGACGCCGACGTGGTGCTCACGCTCAAAGCGCTGGAGCGGCGCGATAACGGAAAGCTACGCGACATCGCGGCGCAAAACGTTCCCATCTACGCCATCAAGACCAACACCACCGCCCAGATCCAAAGCTGCCTCAAAGACCTCTACGACCTGCCGTCCGTCGACGAAGAAGAGATCGCGTTGCGGGAAGCGGAGGAAGCCACCTATCAAGTGATGCTGCACAGCAAACCCGTCGAGCTGTCGCCGCAATCCTCGTATATCCGCCGCTTGCAACACCAAGTCGTGGAGAAATACCATCTGCAGTCGCGCTCGACCGGCACCGAACCGAACCGGCGCGTGCGCATCTTCAAGGAGGCGGCTCGATAGCGGGCGGGCTTTTCGTCACCTTCGAAGGAGTTGAAGGCGCAGGCAAATCGACCCAAGTCCGGCTTCTGGCAGACAACCTTTCGCGCGCAGGAATGCAAAGCGTCGTCACGCGTGAACCGGGCGGCACGCCGCTGGGGGAAAGGGTCCGCGCCCTGCTCATCGATCCGGGTGCAGACATGAGCCGCGAAACCGAAGCGTTATTGCTCAATTCGTCGCGCGCCGAGCTCGTGGACAAGACCATCGCACCCGCGCTGCGCGCAGGCAAGCTGGTCGTCTGCGACCGTTTTTGGGATGCGACGCTTGCCTACCAAGGCTACGGCCGCGGGCTGCCATTGGACAATCTGCAGCAACTCAATCTGTTCGCCGCGCGCGGGTTGACGCCTGATCTGACATTCTTGCTCGACATTCCGCTCGACATTTCGCGGCAGCGGCTGCAGGGTCGCTCCACCGATCGCATGGAGCGTGAAAATCAGGCCTTTCACGAGCGCGTCGCGCGCGGCTATCGCGAACTCGCCGCAGCCAACGCGCAGCGGTTTGTGGTGCTCGACGGCACGCAACCGCAAGCGCAGGTCGCTGCGCAGGTGCTCGACGCCGTGCTGAAGCGCTGGCATGCCTAAGCGCCGCGAAGCGGCGGTGCAGGCCCCGCCGCCGCCAGTCCGCGTTCTGCCGCCGTTTGTCGGGCAGCAACACGTCACCGACTACTTTGCGAAGCTCGGTCCGCATAAACTAGCGCACGCCTATCTTTTCACGGGCCCGCGCGGTGTAGGCAAACAGACTTTCGCGCGAATGCTCGCCATGACGTTGCACTGCGAACATCCGAGCGGCTTCCCCTTAGGCTATTGCGGGCAGTGCGGCGCCTGTCGGCGCGCGTTTGCGGGTTCGTCCGGCGACACGATCGTCATCAGCGACGAGTTCATTCGCGAGGCCGACCGCCTCGCGGGCAAAGGTTCGGATGCTCGCAAGACTGACGTCATGGGCATCGAGACCTCACGGCGCATCATTCAACTCATGCACATGCACAGTT
>DATGHT010000374.1:0-4143 GCA_035307865.1 Candidatus Eremiobacteraceae bacterium
CTCACCGGCATGCACGGCTTTCACGTCTTCGTCGGCGTCATTTTCCTCATCACGGTGCTCGTCCAGACGCTGCGCGGCACCTACACCCCGACCCGCCATTTCGGATTGACCGCGGCGACGCTGTACTGGCACTTCGTCGACGTCATCTGGGTGGCGTTGTTCTTCTTGTTCTACGTCTACTAAGGGTCTGAACGGCATGCACGCAGCAGAGATCGAACGAATCATCGCCTTCATCGGAGCCATCGTCGTGGCCGTCTCCGCGCTGACCTCGCTGCGCGCGGAGTGGAAGAAGACGAATCTCGACGATCACGTCACGAAGATCATGCTCATCTTGCTGACGGTCGGCTGCGTCATCGTCGTGATCGTGGCGCTGGGCTTTGCCGGCCGAGTGGAGGGTTCGTAGATGGCGATCGGCGCAGACGTTTCCCAATACGAGATCCCGCGCAGCCGGGGAGTGCCGCCGGTCGTGCGCTTGCTCTTCCTCGCAGGCATCGCGCTGATTTTCTTCGTCAGCGCGGTGACCATCATTTTCTCGGGTGAGTTTCACGTCTGGCCCGCGAGCGAGGTCGTCAAGGTCCCGGTCGCCGGGCACTTCTAACGGCCGCTGGACTCCTGCGGCGGCCGGTTCGTTCCCACGCCGATGTTGGAGAACGACTGCGGAAGCACGCCGGTCGGCTGCCCGTCGATCGCATGAATGCCGCCGAACTCGCTGAACTCGCAGAGCGCGGCGTATTCGAATGACCGCAAGTTCCCCTCACCGACCGTCGGCCACTCGCACGCGACGCGGCGATCGCTGAGCAGAACCGCGACGTAGCCATTGAACCCGCGGATGGAAAAATCGTCGCGCCCGCGCGTGCGCACGTAGCCGTCGACGACAAAGATCGGCTGATACGTCTCGCGCAGCGCCCGCACGGGTTTGGCCATCAGGAAAACAGCGTAGATGAGGAACGCCAACGCGCCCAGCGCGAAGATCGGGGCGAGCAGCTGCAAACCTTGGTGGTCTGCGTTGCCGTCATAGGCGAGGCGCAGCAATCCAAGGGTGAAAAAACCGAACAGCAGCGCGATGATCGCCGGCTCAACGGCTATCGCCATGCGGCCAAACAGACCGCGTGCGACGATCTTGCGCTCGGCCGGCGTCCATTGCCGCATCGCCAGCAGCGCGCGGCGTTGGTCTGCAGTTAAGGGCGGCGGCGGCACGGAAACATCAGGCATCGTGACAATTTCGCGCTTCGGGATCATTTTTACTAGCGCGCTGCTGCTGACCGCAAGCGCACACCCGGCGCATCCGCCGAATCCGTTCGAGCAAACGGTGACCCCGCTCGAGGCTGGCGACGCCATGCCCCAAGACGCCTACATCGACCAGGCCGGTCGCGAGTTTCGCTTTTCCGCGCTGCGCGGCCGCACGACGCTGCTGGGCTTCATCTACACCCGCTGCACGGACGCCTGCCCCATCATCACCCAAAAGTTCGCGCTCACACGTGCCCGACTCGGTGCAGGCGAGTATCATCTGGTTGAAGCCACGATCGACCCCGCCCGCGACACCGTGCCTGCTATCGCTGCGTACGCTCGCAAGTATGGCGCGCAATCCGACGACTGGTCGATCATCACGGGCACGAGCGTCGCGCTCACGCGATTGTGGCGCTCGGCCGGCGTTTCCGTCATCGACAACGGCAAGGGCGAGCTCGTGCACAACGAGCGTCTCATCATCGTGTCGCCCGATGGCAGCGTGGCGGACGTGATCGACGCGGCCGGCTGGTCGCCGAGTGAAGTGGCGGCGGAAATGCAGCATGTCGCGGGCCGCGCTTCCAATCCGATCGCCCGCGCCGACTTGGCTCTGACGAAAGTGGTGGCTCAATTTTGCGGCGGATCGTATCGCACGGCTTCCGGACTCATCGACGCAGCCATGGGGCTGCTCTTGCTGGGAGCCGGCGCAGCGATCTTCTATTGGTTCGGGCGGCGCGTCTTCGTGCAAGGAGCATGACACAAGCGCGCAGTAGGCAGCCTAGCAGACGGGGCCCTCAAGGAGCACACATGATTCGCCTTTCATTCATCGCCGCGGTGGCCGCCACTGCGCTGTTGCTTGCCGCGTGCGGGAACCCAGCTGGACCTCCAGGCCAGTACGGAACCATCAAGGGCACCATCACGTCGGCCGCGGGCCAGCCGATCGCCGGCGCGACGATTCTTATCGACTACACGATAAACGCCACCAGCAAAACCGACGGCTCGTACCAGGCAGATCTGGTCCCCTCGGCGCCGGCATCGGCCCCGGCGGTGGTCACGGTGTCCGCCCCCGGTTATCAGTCGCAGACGAGGACCGACATCGTGGTCCAAGTCGGGCAGCCCACGGTGGTCAACTTCACGCTGGCTCCCGGTTAACGCCGTTTCGAAAAGCCAGGAACCGGTTTGGAAAGGCGGGAAGCTGTGTCCCGGAGCGAAGCCCGCTTTCGTCCCGTTTTCGGTTTTTTGCACGGCGCGGCGCGCTTCGATTTTGTGAAGCGCGCAAGGGGAGGCAACCGTGGCGATAACTTCCGGTGAAGTCAGCGCCCCCGTCAAGCCGCGGGGTGAATCCAAAGTCAATTCCGTCGACCGCGCGCTGGTCATCTTGGAATACTTGGGCACGCAGACCAAGGAGGTCGGCGTGCGTGAGTTGGGTCAAGCCATCGGGCTCTCCAAAAGCAGCGTCCACCGCATCCTGCAGACGCTGCGCGCGCGCGGCTTCGTCAAGTGGAACCCCGACAACGCGCGCTACTCGCTCGGCATGCGCGCGTTCGAAGTCGGCTGTGGAATCCTGCGCTCGATGGAGGCCCATGGCGTCGCCAAACCCTACCTCGAGCAGCTGGTCAGCAGCCTCGGCGAAACCGCCTTTTTAGGCGTCCTCGACGACTCGGAGCTGGTGTTCATCGACAAGATCGACGGCCGCCGCTCGGTGCGCATGTATGCCGACATCGGCAGCCGCCGTCCCCTGCACTCGACCGGCATCGGCAAGGCATTGCTGGCCCACCTGGACCGCGCCGAAAGCGATCGCATCATAACCCAAAAACCGCTGGCCCGGCACACGAAGAACACCATCACCGATCCGGAGGCGCTGCGCCAGGAACTCGAAAAAATCCGGCGCCAAGGCTACGCCGAGGACAACGAAGAGATGGAAGACGGCCTCTACTGCGTCGGCGCCCCGCTCTTCAATTATTCGGGCAGGCCGGTTGCGGCGATCTCCGTTTCCGTTCCGAAGATCGGCCAGCAGCCGGTGCAGAAGGATCGGCTCATCAAAGCAGTCGTTCAGGCCGCGCAAGAAATCTCCACGAAGCTCGGGTACACGGGCCGCCCGAAAGCTCAGACGCCTCTCGGCTAGTGCAGCAGCGACCGCAGGTCTTCGTCAGCCGTAAGATTCCCGACGCGGGCCTCGACCTGCTGCGCAAGCATTGCGGCGTCGTCGTGTGGCCGCACGAGCGCGCTCCTTCGACGGAAGAACTGATCGCCGAGTGCAAAGGCAAAGACGCCTTGGTGTGTTTGCTCACGGAGAAGATCGATGAGCGGGTACTCGCGGCCGCGCCCACGCTGAAGATCGTCGCCAACGTCGCAGTGGGATTCGACAATTTAGATGTAGCCGCCGGCACCAAGGCCGGAGTGATCATGACCAACACGCCCGGGGTGCTCGATGAGACGACGGCGGACCTCGCCTTCGCATTGCTCATGGCCACGGCACGACGCCTGGTCGAGGGTGATAAGCTCGTCCGTTCGGGCAGCTGGGGCGGCTGGGGCATCATGCAGCTGCTCGGGCAGGACGTGCATCATGCGAACTTGGGGATCGTCGGTTTTGGACGGATCGGGCGCGGGGTTGCCAAGCGCGCGCAAGGCTTCGCGATGAAGGTGAACTATTACGACGCGCAGCCAGTGCCGCCGGACGTGGCACGCGAACTGGGGGCAGCCTACCTGCCGTTCGAAGACCTGCTGCGCACGAGCGATTTCATAAGCCTGCACGTGCCCTTGCTGCCGCAAACGCACCATCTCATCAACGCCGAAGCACTGAGCCTGATGAAGCCGACCGCGGTGCTCATCAATACCTCGCGCGGTCCGGTCATCGACGAAGCTGCGCTCGTGCAGGCCCTGCGCGACGGCGTGATCGCCGGCGCCGGGCTTGACGTC
>DATGHT010000375.1:0-6683 GCA_035307865.1 Candidatus Eremiobacteraceae bacterium
TGCGCAGACTTTGCAGCCGGCTGGGCTGTTCTCCCGAGGATGCAGCACGCCAAGTGCGTGAGTCAGACCAGCACCGCACGGCTTACATGCAGCAGCACTATCGCGCCGACTGGCGCAATCCCGCGGCGTACGATCTCGTGCTCAACACTGACCGCTTGAGTTACGACGCAGCGGCTGCGCTCGTCTTGGAAGCGGCCGGCAAACTAAAAGTGCGCTCTTAGGAGCGGACTGCGGCGAGCGCTGCGACGCCCTCACCGATGGCGCACACGGCCGCGCTATCCCAGCGCAGTTTTTCGCGCAGGAAAGCGTTGAATTCTCTTGCCGACACGGTGCTCAGCAGCGCGAGTTCTTCGTTCGGCGTGACCAGCGGCTGATCGAAGAGCGCCATCTCAGCGTAGCGCGCCGCGTTCGCCGCATTCCATTCGGCGACCAGATCGATCTGCGCCGCCAGCGCCTCTTTGCCGCGCTCGACTTCTTCCTTGGTAAAACCGTGCGAGACCGTTTCGCCCAAAATGCGTTTCGTCTCGCGCACCGCCGCGCCGGCGCGCCCACGGCCGACGGCCGCCATCGCGCTCATGATGCCGACATGCGAGTAGAAATCTAGCGTGGCATACACTTCGTACGCAAGGCCCAGCCGTTCGCGGAGGCCATCCCATAAGCGACTGCCGTCGCCGTCACCGATCAAGGTCTGGGCGAGCTGCGTTTGCACGACCGAGCGGAACCCATCGGGATACGACGGGGTCACCGTCGAGATCGAGAACCATACCTGTTGCGTGTCGGCGCGGCGCAGCACTTTGGAACGCCGGCCTTGGCGGATGCCGGGCAGGTGCGTCAGCATGGAGGGGCTGCGCGGAAAACATGCTTGCGCCTCGGCGCGCCAGCCGCCGAAGTGGCGCCGCGCGGCGTGCAGCATCTCGCGCGCGCTCATCGGCCCTGCCAGACTCAGCACGGCGTTCCGCGGATGGAAGAACTTGCGATGATAGCGGCGCACTTGCGCGCGGGTGATGTCGCGTACGCTCGAACGGGTGCCGCCGGTATCGCGCCCCAACGGGTGCGATCCCCACAGCGTCCTATCGGTCAACGCCTCGATGCGTTTGCTGGGATCGACTTCCCAATCGCGCAGCTCCTCCAGCACGACCTGGCGCTCCGTTTCCACATCTTCCGGCTTGAAGAGCGGGCGCTGCGACACGGACGCAGCCAAGCCCAGCGCATCCTCGACCTTGCGCATTGGAACGGTACCGGCGATCGTGATGGTTTCCTTATTGGTCGTGGGGTCGAACCGATTGCCGCAGCGCTGCATGGTGGCAGCGAGCTCTTGGCGCGAAAAATCTTTCGTGGACTTGAAAATGAGGTGTTCCAAGAAATGCGCTAACCCGATGCCGTTCGGCGGATCGTAGACCGAGCCGGCGCGCACCGCCAGCGCGAGGCTGAGGCTGCGAGCATTGGGCATGGGCGTAGCGATGACGCGCAGCCCATTGCGCAGCGTGTGCAGCGCCGGTTCTGGAGTACGTTGTGAGGCAGACATGGCGGGTCCGGTGCGCTTTCTTGAACTCGTCGGGGGCTTTAGGGGCTGCGTGGCGGATCGGTGCCGGGAAACAGGGTCCGCACCTAGTTCCCTCCTTCGCCGTGGGCGGGCATCGGGTCCGCGCCGGCGAGGGACGGTGGTATGCGGGTTTGCGCTGCCGCCAGGCAAAAAAAACTAGGACTAAAGTTAATTTCTTTGCGCGTTTCCGCCCACGGAGTAAGCAATATTAGCAAGCGCATGCTAAGTTCGGTTACCGATCACAACTTCAAGCCGGCGCTCTTGCTCGTTCGTTATCGATGCGGAGCTATGCAGACGTTTGCACAAAAAACGAGGGCACGGTTTTCTTGAACGGCGCGTGCGCGACGATGCAACGCGCTCTTCACGCGCGCGTCTTCGCGCGCGCGGGGTCCGCATCACCTCCAGGCATCCTTTTCGATCGGAACGAAAGCGCCCGGGCCGTGAGCGCTGAACTCGATCTCTTAGCGCGCGTGTCCGCCGGCGATAAGTCAGCGTTTACCACGCTGTACGACCGCCATGCCCCACTCGTGTACGGCCTTTGCCGGCGTATCCTCGGCGATACCGCGCAAGCCGAAGACGTCACGCAAAATATCTTCACGCAATTGTGGGCCAAGCCACGCGCCTTCGCCGGCGGTAATTTTACGGCGTGGCTGGCGCGTGTCGCGCGCAATGCGTCGCTCGACGTTCTGCGCAGCGCCGCGGTGCGCACGCGTGAGCCCGAGATGCCGCTCGACGTCCCCGCGGACAGCAACTTAGAAGATGAAGTGTTCGAGCGCGTGACGTCAGGCGCGATCGTGCAAGCCTTGCAGGACCTTCCACCGGATCAACGCGAGGCGATCGAACAAGCATATTTCTTGGGACTTTCCTATCGCGAAGTAGCCGAGCGGATGGGAGCGCCGCTGGGCACTGTCAAGAGCCGCATCCGCAGCGGCCTGCGCGCGCTGTGGCAAAGTTTGAATCGTACGGTGGCGACGTGATAGGGCACGACGACAGCATGCGGGATCTCGTCGCCGCGCACGCGCTCGGCGCAGTGGACGCGTCCAGCCAGGAGTGCTCTACGGTGCGCGAGCACTTGCGCAGCTGCGAAATCTGCCGCGAGGAATACCGGATCGCCAGTGCCGCAGCGACAGCAGTTGGCATGTCGGCCGCCCAAGCGCCGCCGCGCGAACTGCGCGAGCGCATCTTGCTCGGCCTCCCGGCTGCCCGCGACAACACCGTCGTGCAAATGCGGCGCGGCCGGAGGTGGTTTGTCGCTGCTGGTACGGCGGCCGCCGTCGTGCTGGCGGGAGCGATCTGGTGGGCGCAGGCACACCGCATTTCGATGTGGGTCGCCGCCTGCATGCCCGGGGCCACGTCCTGCCACGCCAGCGGCGTCCTCAGCATGACCGGTACCGATCGCATGCACCTGGATATCAACGGTCTGGCGAAATTACCGCCCGGCAAAGCCTACCAGGCGTGGGTCATCGTGCCCGGCGCGCCGCCCAAACCTGAACCCGTGCTCGCCACAAACTCTCAAGGCGCAGGCAGCGTCGAGTTCAACTTCAAGCCCCCGAAGGGCACAATCGTCGCCGTGACTGTCGAGCCCGCCGGCGGATCGAGTAAGCCCACCAGCAAGCCGTTTGTCGCTGCGACCGTAGAATAGACCTACGCGGCCGCGGTTGCGTTCAGCGCGGCGGACGCGCTGCTCGCGCGCGCCAACAGGAGGTCTGCGGGCGCCACGCCATCCTCGCAGACGTTTTGCAACAGCGGGTCGAGGTAGTGCAGATCTTGCGGTGCGCAGGCGGCCAAGCCTTCGCGGCTGAGCGTGACGAGACGACGCGCCACCTCGATGACGCGCACCCCTTCGCAGTTGGTCGCGAGCGCGTCGCGGGCGACCGCCATCTGCAGGGCGCGATAGGCCGGCTGCTCGAGCACCGGAGTCGAGATCAACGCGGCTTGCAGCGCGCCGCTATCGTAGGTCAGTCCCTTCCAAAACGCCATCAGCGCCAGCGCGTATTCAGGCGAACCGCTGTCGGCGCTGCGCATCTCGATGTATCTGCGCAACCGTGCTTCGGTGAAGATCATGCTCAGCAGGTTTTCGAAATCCGCGGCAGTGGCATCCGGGATGTCTTGCAGCAACGTGCCGGCGACATTGACAAGCGCACCATCGCGCTCGACAAAAAAGAGCGGAACTCGCAGTACTTCGTCGACATAACGGCGCGCGTCAAACGCACCGTCGAGCGCGCCGGGACCCGCGCCCGTACGATCGGGATCCGTGTCCAGCCAAGCCGCGTAGCGCGTCGATTTAAGACCGGTCAACTTACCGTCGGCGAACGGCGAATTGGCGAACATCGCAGCGACAAAGGGACCTGCCCGATTGCCGAGCACGTACTTGCGCGCGAGGTCAGACTCATCGCCGAAGTCGATGCTGACTTGAATGGCTGCGGTGCGCACCATCATATTCCACGCATGCCCGCCGCGCGTCCGCAAGTACGGCTTCATGATGGCATAGCGTTGCTTCCGTATCCAGTGTTGTTCGCTCAGCTTGCGCAGCGGATCGAATCCAAGCGCGCTGAAGAAAATGCCCGACTGTTGCGCATGCGCGTGCAGGGTGCGTAAGAAAAAACGCAGATTGCACTCGGTTTCGCGTATAGTGGCGGTGGGCGATCCTGAAAACTCGAGCTGCCCGCCCGGCTCCAAAGTGACGCTGCCAAACGGTAGCGTGACCGAAACGAGTTGATCGCCTTCGAGGCTGACTTGCGCATGCGCCGCATCCGACGCGAATGCCAGCATGATCGATTGCACGCATTGCGGGTCGATGCGTTGCAAGCTCTCGCGCGCATAGCCGATGAGCTCGTACTCCAAGCCGACTTGCCAATGCGCGCGGTCCTTTGCATAGCGCAGCAAATGCTTGGCGAGTGCGGCGGGATCGAGCCGCTCAATGGTTGCGGCCGGCCGAGGATTCGGTTGTTGCTTCACGTAAGCGTTCTCAATGAGTTCCCAAAACCTCGCCACCGTTCAGTTCGCATCGCTCTCCTCGCTCCGGGCGCAGACGATTCAACTTTTCGACCTGGCGACCTCCGACCGTGTACTGACCCGCGAACCGATGCCGGGATTCCGTCCGCTGCTTTGGCATCTCGCGCACATCGGCGTTTTCCAAAACTATTGGATCCTGCAGCGCGCCGCCCGCCAAGCCAGCTTGAACCCTACTTATGATATCCATTTCGACCCCATCAAAACCCCGCGCGAGGAGGCGCGGCAGTTGCCGTCACGCTCTGAAGTCGAGGAGTATCTCGGACAGACGATGCGACGCGTCGAGCATTTTTTGGCGCAGGCCGACCTTTCCGATGGACCGCCTCAGGATGGCAGCGTGAGCGCGCGTTATGCGGTCGACCTGGTGCTCGAGCACGAACGCCAACATCAAGAGACCGTCGCGTTCTTGTTGCAAGGACTGCCCTTTGACGCGAAAAAGGCCGGCCCCGAGCCGATCAGCGGCACCCGCCGCCAAACCGCGAGCGAACTCTTGGTGGCCGCGTGCACGGCGCCCATCGGCGGCCGGCACGATCCGTTCGTCTACGATAACGAACAGCCGCTGCATTCGGTTGACGTTCCAGCCTTTTTTATCGACCGGGACCTCACGACGAACGCCGAATACCTGGATTTTGTCGAAGCGGGTGGTTACGCAGAGCGCCGCTTCTGGAGCGAAGATGGCTGGCGCTGGAAAGAAAGTAACGCGCTCGCGCATCCTTTGTATTGGTCAGGGCCAAACTGGAAGGAGCGCGGGTTCTTCGCCGAGATCAGCCTGCGGCCGGATGCGCCGGTTAGCGGCATCTCGTGGTACGAAGCCGATGCGTACGCGCGCTTCCGCGGCAAAAGGCTGCCTAACGAATTTGAATGGGAAGTCGCGGCCGCTTGGGATCCGGTCTCCAAAGCGAAGCGGCGCTATGCCTGGGGTGACCAAGCATTTGAACCCGAGCGTGCCAATGCGGAGAACCTGCATTGGGGAACGACCCCGGTGGGAAGATTCCCGGCCGGCGACAGCGCCGTTGGATTGCACGATGCGTCAGGGAACCTCTGGGAATGGACCTCATCCGACTTTCAAGGTTATCCGGGCTTCCGCGCCTATCCGTATCCGGAATACTCTGAAGTGTGGTTCGACGGCGATCACCGCGTCGCGCGCGGCGGCTCGTGGTTCAGCGCCGCGGACTTGCTGCGTTCGAGCTTCCGCAATTTCTACCGGCGCCCGTTCCGCGCAGCCTTCATCGGGGTGCGCTGCGCGCGCGATGCCCGATGACGCGACGCTTGCATCGGCGATCGCCCGCTACCACGAACTCTGTAACGATCCGCAGCTAGCCGGACCCGGCGTGGTCGAGTCGTTCGCGCGAGCGCAAGCCGACGCGGGCTTGACCTTTGGCGGCGTGGTCCAGTGCCGCTCGCTGCGCCCTGCATTCACGACCCCGGCCCGCTTGCAACTGCTGCGCGACGCGGTCGCCACCATGTGGCGAACGTTTGCGGAGATCGAGCGGCGCGCGCTGGGCGATGCTGCGCTCGCCGGGGAATTGGGCTTGAGCGCCGCCGAGCGCGAACTGATTGCCATCGAACCCGGCTACGCCGATGCGACGGTCGTTTCGCGACTCGATACTTTTTTCAACGAACGGCCGCGCGTGTTGGAATACAACGCCGACAGCCCCGCCGGCATGTCGTATCAGGCGGGTCAGGCGGCGCTCATGCAAGAGCTTCCGGTCTTTCAACGTTTTGCCGCCGAATATCCGCTCGCCAACCTGCGTGCGGACATCGCGCTGCGCGAAGTGCTGCTGTCGGTTTGGCGGGAGTTCGCCGCGCGCTCCGCTGCCGCTCGGAATCGCAGCATTCCGACGATCGCCATCCTGGATTTGGCAGGCGCTGCCACCGGCGCGGAGTTTCGCTTGGTCCAAGCCGATTTCGAGCGGCATGCCATTCCCGCGCTCATCGCGACCCCCGAAGATCTGACGTTCGAGGAAAACGAGTTGCGCGCGTTCGGCCGGCGCATCGATCTCGTCTACAAGCGGCTGCTCGTGGCGGATTTCCTAGCGCGCTACGATCTGCGGCATCCGCTGATACGCGCGTACGCCGCGGGCGCGGTCTGCGTCGCAAGCTCCTTTCGCTGCACGATCGCGCAGAA
>DATGHT010000376.1:0-5401 GCA_035307865.1 Candidatus Eremiobacteraceae bacterium
CGCCACGATGATGCCCACGCCGCCGCCGCAAACGCCGGCACCGGTCTTTCTAACCCCGACGCCGTCCGCGCAAGACTATCCGCACATCAATCGCGGCGCTACCCCGGTGCCCACCGAGACGCCCGGTCCCGCGACGTCACCCAGCGCGCAGCCCACCGAAGCCCCGCCGCCGGAAGGCATGGCTCGGGTCAGCGCGGATCAGCTTTATGGCAAAAACACTCCGACCGGCGGTTTCACGGCTCTGGGGCACGTGCATCTGGAGTATGCGGATGCCGATGTGAGAGCCGACCAGGCCGTGTACGACGCCAAGACAAAGATCTTGCGCGCCACGGGCCACGTCCTGTTCACGCAGGCCAACGGCGATTCCGCAACCGCGCAGGCATTGGAGTACGAGTCAGACACCGATCGTGTCACGATGTTCGGCGTCGCGGGTCAAACGGCGGCACTCTTCTATCAGGGCGAGCAGATCCAGGGCCAACTCTATTACCGCGGCAGCCAGGCCATCGTCGATAGCAACGGTCACACGACGATCCGCGACGGCTGGTTGACGACGTGCGATCTTCACCACGTCGCGTACCACATCACCGGTAAGGAGATCGAGGTCCGCCCGCACGATCGAGTGATCGTGCACCACTCGGCGCTGTATTTGGGCAAATACGTGGTCGCCGCGCTGGGAATTTTCGTCTTACCGCTCACCGAGATCAGCCAACGTCAGACCGCCTATGCGCCGCGCGTCGGTTACAATTCGAGTGAAGGCTTCTTCGTACGTAACTTCATCAATTTCTATCACAACGCCAATCTGTACGGCACCTATCACGTCGATTATTTTCAAAAAGTGGGCTTTGGGTTCGGCGCCGACATCTTCTTTCAACAGCGCAACGGCCGTGGCGGCGGCTCGCTCACGGTCTACCGCTTATCCAACAACGGCCGGCAGCAACAGCTGACCGGCTCGCGCAGTTCCACCCAGGTCTCGTTGAATCTGCAGCACATTTTTTCCGACCACCTCACGGGCGCGCTGCAGTTCAACTACTCGGGAACGTCGGCGGTGTTCACCGCATTGCCGGCGACGACCACGGCAAATCTATCGATAACGCACAACGGGGCACGCAGCACGACGAGTTACATCCTGACCAACGTCCGCACCGGGCCTTCCAGCTCGTTCGGCGGCATCTTCAATCACACCATCGCGTTTTCACCGGTGTTCAGTCAGACGATCGGCATCAATCTGCAATCCAACACGAACCCGGAGGCGTTCTCGCGCGCGATCGGCCTGAACCTAGACACCCACGTCAGCGCGCGCGCGTTCGACGCAGATCTAGTGGAGTCGACCAACCATGGTTTCCAAACGAGCGGCATCGACACGGCGAATGAAGTGACCACCCCGATCACCGCCATTCAGCGTATTCCGGAACTCACGTTGCGGGCGCGGCCCTTTCTTTTGACCTCGCTGCGGCTGCCGGTCAGCATCACTTTGATCGACGGCGTCTACAACGATCAGTTCGACAGCTTCCAGACCTCGCGCTACGAAGCCAACGCGCAATTCGGTCCCGGGCTTTTGCGAGCCGGCAACAACACGGTGATCAACGCGTCATTGACGCTGCGCCAAGACGCGTACGGCACGGGCGACCTGCAAGGCAGCATCAACGAACAAGTCGCGCTGCAGCAGTTCTTCGGTCATCATGCCGACAACACGCTTTCGTACACGGCGGAGAGCGTGCGCGGTTTCACGCCGCTGCCCGCGCTGGACAAACAGTTTGGATCCGACCAGATCGGCGAGGTCCTCAACGTCTACAACAGCACCATCTACCGCTTCAGTGCGTCCACCAGCTACGATTTCCATAACAAGTTCTTGAGCCCGATCAACTATCAGCTGAACTTGCAGCCCAATCCGTATGCGCTGCTCACGTTAGGCACGTCGTACGATCCGCATGGCACAGGCTACTCGCCGCTGGCGATCACCCTCGCCACGCCGTTGTCGCGCAACGACTATCTGCAGTTCTACGGCAACTACGATTTCAAACTCCACGGCCTGCAAGGTCAGAACTACTTCCTGAGCCACACGGTCAACGATTGCTATCAGGTGCGCCTAGCGTATCACCAGCCGCTCAAGGAGTTCGACCTTTCGGTGAGCTTGCTCGCCTTCCCCAACGAAAGCGCGACGTTTGGAATCAACAACAACGGCCCGATCATCGCGGAAAGTTTCGGACAATAAGGGCAGCTGCTGCTGCGCGCTGCCGGGCGCTACGGCTTGACGATGATCTGGCCGCCGGTCACGAAAAGATTTGGATTGCTCGGACCGGGTGCGTTCGCAAACGACGGCAGCTGAATCGTAGCCGCGTGGGTAAGATCGACGGGTTGAGTAAAACCGACGGTCGCAAGACCGTTAGCCCCCAATTGGTCTTGGGGCACGCCGCTGGTGTCGGTCGTGATGTAGTTGACGTACAGAAACGTCACGGGGGGAGAGACGATCGTGGGTGGATTGGAGCTATTGGGATTTCCGCGGATATACAGCTCCGAAATCGGCAAGGTCATGCTCAACACGTTGGCGGTGCCCGTGCCGGCATTGCCGTTGGTGATGAGGGTGTAGTTGTTGGTATTCAGCACGATTTGCAAGAAGCTCGCGTGCGTCGTGCCCGTCGTCCCCGTGAGCACCTTATACGCGTACAAGAATCCATTCGGCTGCGCAGCTTGAGAGGAACCGAACACGAACTGCTGATCCCAGTGCGTGTAAGGCGCGGGGTTGCCTTGTGCCTCTTGCGCCGTGGGTTCCCCGGGGACCTCATTGGGATTGACGTTCGTGTTGGGATCGATGTTCGTGTTAATGGCGATAATGTAGTTCCCTTGGCTGGGGTTGATCTGGCCGCTGACGAAGAGTTGGAACGTGACCGTACTCGTTGGCCCCACGATCGGCGGGGGCTCGACCGGACCGCGGCCGCAGCTCGCAGCGAGCGCTGCGCACGTTGCGGCAAGACCGGTGAGCAAGAAGCGATGAAGCAAACGTCGCGTGGTTAACACGGCTTCGCAGCGGGCATTTCCCGCCCAGGTCGCCCAAGACCGGCCGGCATTTTGGCGTTACGCTCTGCCCGCAAGCGTTGTGAGTCCGATTCTTTTGGCCTTGGCGTTTCCCAAGACGAGCATTTCGTGGCTGGCATTCATCGCGCTGGTTCCGCTGTTCTTGGTGTGGGCGAGAGCGTCCTGGAAACAAGCGTTGCTCTCAGGCTGGCTGGCGGGGACGATCACGTTCATCTTGCTCTTCCGCTGGATGACCCATTCGCTCGGCGACTTCGTGGGCAACTGGTCGTGGCTTGCATTGCTGCTCATGAGCGTCATCGAAGGATTGTCGCTTGCGGCCGTGGCGCTGCTGGTCGCGTTGGCCTGTCGTGGACGTTTTCGCGCGATTGCGGTTTTTGCAGCTCCGGCGGCGTGGCTGCTGCTCGAAATGTTTCGAACTCGCGGCTCGTTAGGAGTGCCGTTCGGTGAGCTTGGTTCCATCGCGGCGCACATCCCTTGGCTCTTGCCGCTGGCAGCATACGGCGGCGTGTACGGATTGAGCGCTCTCATCGCGCTGTGCAACGGGGCCCTCGCCGGCATTATCGGCGGCACACCGTCGGCCCGGACCGCGGGAGCGATCGCACTGCTCGTGTTCGCGGCGATGCTGAGCTTGGGGAATTTCGCCCGTTCGCATGTCGCCGTTGCGCGGCCGAGCGTGGTCGTCGCGGTCGCGCAAGGCAATATCTCGCAGCGCAGCAAGTGGTCGCCGCAAATCTTCGCGCAGACCATCGCGACCTATGCGGCGCTGACGCGTCAGGCTGCGGCCCGCGGAGCACGCGTGGTCGTCTGGCCCGAAACGGCGATCACGTCGTACCCGCTGGAAAGCGCGGAACTACTGGGATCGCTGGAACAGCTGGCGCAAGAAACCGGCGTGTGGATCATCGCGGGCACGATCGACCGGCCCAGCCCGAACGCGTATTACAACGCGATGCTCGACCTGACGCCTGGCGGCCGAGTCGGCGGCGTCTATTACAAACGCTGGCTCGTGCCGTTCGCAGAATATCTACCGCTGGACCGCTATCTGCGTGGCTTGCCGCTGATGGATAACGTTTCGCGCTTCGTTGCGGGCCCCGGCCCGCACTTGCTCGGCGCAGCGCAGCTCCGCTGGGGCATCCTCATCTGCTATGAGTCGGCGTTTGCGCCCTACGCTCGCCAAACCGCCAACGCAGGCGCGGATGCCATTATCGTCGCGACGGATGACGCATGGTTCGGCACATCCTCCGGTCCGTACGAGCACGCCGATGCGGCGCGCATCGATGCGGTGCAAACCGGACGCTGGATCGTGCGCGGCGCCGATACGGGGATCTCCGAGATCATCGATCCCAAGGGCGTCATCGTGCAGCTGTTGCCGCTGGATCGCCAAGGCATCGTCGTCGCAAGCGTCGGCCCGGGTTTTGTCACGCCCTACGACCGCATCGGCGTGTGGTGGTTGGTCGTGCTTTCACTGCTGGCTCTGGGGGCCGGTCTGATTCCCGAGCGCACCAGGGAAACCGGTTGGCGTTCGCGCCGGGGTCATCGTTGATGGACCGGCTGCGACGATTGCTGCGTTCGCGCGCACTGTGGATCGGCGCGGCCACGGCTGCATTCTTCGGATTGATCGCGTATTTTTTGATCAGCGCGCTGCTGACGCCCGACGTGCAAGGCAACGGTGGTCAAACGCAGCTGCAGATGAGCCACGTCATCGGCCAAGGCGAAAAGGGCACGCAGCTGGGCTGGCGCTTCAACGCCGATCGCTCCGAGATCAGCACTGATGGCCTGGTGACGACCTATCACCACGTGCGTGGCGGTACCTACTATGTGAACGGGAAACCGGCTTACAAGATGACGGCCGGATCGGTGACCCTCGACATGCGAACGCAGAATTATACGGGCGTCGGCGGAGTGCATGTGTGGAGCGTGCGTCCCAACGATATCGAAGATCTCCAAACCGAAGTCGTCTCGTGGAACAATCCCTTGCAGATGCTCATTTGTCCGCGAACGGTGCACATCAAGTATAAGGGCCTGAACATGGTGATCGCGCATTTCACCACGAATTTCTTGACCGGCAACTCATCGCTGGGCACGACGTCGATCCACTCCAACGGTTGAAGCGCGTCGCGCAGCGCGTTGACCGCGCCGCCTAGTCCCCTTTCGCCAGCTCGCCTTTGAGCCAGTCGATGACGCGCACGGGGGTCGGGTCTTCGCCGTACGCGATGGCGAGGTAATACGACGCGAAGTCACCGACGTACGTCAGCGAAAGCATGCGCGACAGCGTACCGCCGCCCCGCGCCCATACCTCTTTTATCTCGGCGGCGCGGCGGGCGATGATTTGTTTCGTCAGCTCGACCCGCTTCTTGATCTGTTTGGGTTC
>DATGHT010000377.1:0-5554 GCA_035307865.1 Candidatus Eremiobacteraceae bacterium
GGGCAGCTGGTCGCTGATGACCACATGGTCGACCGGATGATCGGCGATGATTTCAAGACCGATGTCAAACACCTGAGCCGGCGCCAGCGTCAGCGGATCGTTCGGCGCGTTGAGCCCCATCTTGGCGATCAGTTTGGGATCGTTCGCGGGCCGGATCTGTCGAGTGACCCGGAGGCCATTCAAAATGCCCGGCAGGTTGCCCGCGAGCCGATAGCTGTACTCGGCAAGGTAGTGCAAATCGCCTCGACCGGACTTGCTCAAGACCAAGTTGCTTTGGTTGCGCGGCAAACGATCCATCGGCACGCGCACGTCACTCGTGGTCTTTTGGTAGCCCGAAAAGCTGGTCGCGAGCAGCGTTTGGCCGGCGAGCGTGACCGTTGCGGAGAAATCCGGCGGTTGCGGCTGCAGCTTGCCGTATGCTATGAGCGCACTCAACGCAGCCGCCGTGTCGTAGCTGTTCTGCCAGCTGCCGTTGCGACGCAGCGCGAGCAAACTTTCAACCAGTCTGTCGAGCAGCGCTGAGTCTGCGTGGCGCGCAATGAAGAGCTGCAACACTTGCGCGCGCATGACTGCCGGCGACTCAAGCCAGCCCCATTCCTCAGGGTAGTTTATGGTCGCGTAGCGGCCCGTCTCGTACACGCTTTGCTCGAGCTGCGCCGCCATCTGATCGGCTTGCGTTCGCCAGCTCGGAAATTTGAGCAGATAGCGAGCCAGCTCGACTTGGCCCAACAAATCGAAATTGTTGCGCCGGTCGTAGATGTCGGACAAAAAATCGTTGCGGGTCTCGCCAAGTTCGCTGAGCGCCAGCAGGATATCCAAACGCACCCGCGCGCGGCAATCGGCGATGTTCTCGCACACCTTGGGGTCGCGCAGCGAATTTTCAAGATAGGTCGTGAGCCGTTGCAGCGAGCTTTGATCGATGGGCAAGCCGGCGTTGCGCGTTGCCGCAAGCGCTTGCGCTGCGTAGGGCGTCACGAACACGTCTGCGCCCCAGCGCGATCCGGCATACCAGACAAAGCCGCCCTCCGGAGTTTGCAGCTTGCGCAGCTGCTCCAGCGTGGCGGCGCCGAATTTCCCGGGATCGAATGCACCGAGCGAGCGCGCATAGCGGTCGGACAAGATCTTCAAGTCGGCGGAGATGAGCAGCCGGCTCGCCAGCGGTTCCAAAATGGCCAAGTCGTCATTGTCGAGCAGCTTCATCGCCGGCACGGTGATTTCGGGCAGCAGCGTGCTCGCGAGGCTCACGTGTAATCCGCCGCTGTCGTTGACGGCGCGCGGATCGACGTTCAGCGGAATGCTGCTTTGGTTTGCGGTGACGCCCGACTCAACGACCTGCTCCATGACGTTGCGCGGTTCGCGAATCGCAAGCGGAAATGCAAAGGCATCGGACTCGTTGCCTAGCCTGCTGCGGAAGGTCAGTTCGGCCGTGCCCGCGCCGGTGGCAAGCATTGGGAATCGAAACGCTTGGGTGCCGCTCCCGACAGCCTTCGTCGCTTGCTGCGATTGTTGGTTGCCGCCCGGCGTGTCGAAAACCAGCGGTCCGCTCAGACTCGCCAGGATGTCCAACGTCCCTTGGGCACCGTTTGTCGTGGTGACGCTCAAGCCCGCACTCAACTTGTCGCCGGGTCGCGCGAACTGCGGTAAGATCGGGTTGGTCAGCAGCGGTTTCGTCGTGATGAAGGTCGCGTCACCGTTCCCGAAGCGCATGTCCGCGGCCGACGCGCTCGCCGTCGCCCCGATCGCTACCGCCATGATGCGCCACGTTGTGAGATCATCGGGAACGCTGAAGCTGAAACGAGCGTCACCATTCGCATCGCTTTCGAGCGCTCCATTGAAGTACGCCAACGGCTTGAAATTGCGCCGGATGCGCGTGCCGGCTGCTCCGGGCATGAAGCCGCCGCCATAACCCCAACCTTTCTGCAGCGGCGATGCGATTTGTGCCAAGACGACCGCCGGCCGGTTGTCGGCGAAACGCGTTGCTATGGGCTGCTGGGCGAAAACGATCTTCACCAGATCGGGAGGCCGGTAGCCGCTGAGTTGCAGGATGGCTTCATTCACGACCATCGCAGCGAATTGTCCGCGCAACGGATGACCTGTCTGGTCCGAGAGACGCAAACGAACCGTTTGCCGGCTCCCCGGCGCAAGTGATGCTCGCAGCGGCGTTACTGCAACCTGGAGATAACGGTCCTCAAGGTTGAGCGAGAACGGAGCAAAACCGATCCGCGCCAAGCTGTCCAGCGAACCGGGTTGGAGTTGCTTGAGCGGAGGGCCGCGGCGTACCAGCACCGCTTCCACCGCGGCGTTGGGAGTCATGTCGCGAGTCACGCGGAAGCGGATTTGCGGCGCTCCTCCTTGCACCGTGCTGATCGAGTGGTAGAGCGTCCTATCGCGCACGACCGCGAAGTAGAGTTCGGCGCGCGCATACGGTGATTGGATGAGCGCCGTTGCCATCTCGCCTGGCCGATATGTCGCCTTAGCCAGCTTTACTTGCAGATGATCGCGAGCTTGGCCGCCCCAATTCACTTCGCCCGGCCCAGTCGCCCAAAGCGCGAGGTCAGTGGCGGTTGCCTCACTACCTGCGCTGTCGAAGTTGGCTCGCACGCGATAGGGTCCGGCCTGCGGCGCGGTCAGCGTCAGCGTCTGCGGTGTATCGCCAGACGTGACATCGGTGGTGGCGACCGTGCTATAGCGGACTTGATCGTGCTCGGTCTCGCCGCTGTCCATGAGTTGCGCGGCACTGCTGTATTGCATCGCATCCAGCTGCACCCGCACCTTGCGACCGCGCAAGGGAGCGCCCGAGCTGTCGGTGACGATCACTTTGAACGAAGCCGGCTTACCCGCGCTCGCGACCCAATCGCCTTGCATACCGATGATTTCGGGAGACGGCAAGGCGGTGAACGTCTTGGAATCCGCGACCGACAGATTCGAAACGTCGCTGACT
Organism: Candidatus Eremiobacteraceae bacterium; assembly: GCA_035307865.1. Classification (GTDB taxonomy): domain Bacteria; phylum Vulcanimicrobiota; class Vulcanimicrobiia; order Eremiobacterales; family Eremiobacteraceae; genus JALYZS01. The sequence continues at coordinate 2,942 of DATGHT010000377.1, forward strand.
TGCAAATCGACGCGATACGTCATCGGGTACGGCAAGTCGTTCGCGACTGTGACGTTCTGCGCAAGGGTTCCGGCGGCGTCGAGCTTGCTCTTCACCTGGGCCACGTCGCTTGAGACGCTGGGCGGATTCTCCGGCCAGAACCATTGCCGTCCGAAACTGAAGTCCTCCCAACCCTTCGGCGTGAAATAGGCTTGCTCGCGCGTGACGTAATATTGCGCGCTTGCGCCTTGCAGCGCCGACCCGAACAAATACGTGCTCGTTCCCTTGGCGGTTACGACGTCATTGGGAAACGCGACGGCCTTATCGAGACTCAAGTCGACCCGGAAATTCGGCGGTTTGAATTCGGCTAGTTGAAAATCGCCGCTGAGATCGACGCCGTTGTCACTCCTTGCGATGACGCTGTAGAACCCTAAGGCTAGGTTTGCTTTGAAGGGCACCTCGAAGGAGAACGTGCCGTAATCGTTCGTGGTGTGGGAGCCCAAGTCGGTTTTCTGGCCGTTTGGTCCCTCCAACCGCACGCGATACCGACCACGACGATCTTGCACGAGCGTGCCGCCCTGCAAGTAATAGGCGACCGCGGTAAAGGAGCCGGTCTCGTTCGGTTGATACAACTGGCGGTCGGAAAAAATCGTGCCGCGCGATTGCGGCGCAGCCGCTTGCCAGCCTGCGTAGATATCGTAGCCGTAGGCGCCGCTCCAATCGTCGGTGCGCACGTACGCCCAGTCCTTATCCTCTCGCACGATTGCGAGCAGGCTCGGAGGTTGACCGGCGGTCGCTTCGCGGCTGCAACGGCGCATGGCGTCGGCCTGCAACCAAAACGTGCCGCTCGCGTCGGTCGCTCCGCTCGCACAGGGTACGGGAGTGCCGCCTGCAGCTTGCCCGACGCGCGACACAAAGACGTCAACCGTCGCGCCGGCGGCAGCAGAACCATCAGAGAGATGCTGCGCGCGGATCACTCCCGATGCAGGAAACCACTGGGCGAATACGCCCAAGTTCGTCAACTGCAGCAATCCGAAGTAGCGCTGGATGGGCTCATCGGTGACGCGATGAGTCGCGGCTTCCAAGCCATACGCCAGCATGCCGCTCTTGCCGCCAAGCTTTTCTCGCACCGGTACCGTGATAGTGACGACTTGGTTTTGCTTGGCCGCGATCGTGGAGGAAGCCCAGCCGCTCTCGTTTGGCAAGATGCGAGGACCGCTGCTGTCCGGGTAGGCGGAGTCTGCGTAGACGAGGTCTTCCGGCGCAAGCACACGATACGCCGCTGCGTAGCGGTTGTTCGGCACGTTGACCGCGGAGATGTCGAGCCGCAGGTTGTTATCGGCAGGAAAGATATTCACGCCATCCGGCGCCCAAAAATCTGGAGCCAAGTTGCCGGTATCGTAGATCACCGTGCGTGGCTTGCCGAGCGTTTGACCGAAACTATCCGTGAGCCCTGAACCGATCGTGATCGTATACCTTGTCGTCGGGGTCAACCATGCTTGATTGATACCGACAACCGTGTCGTTGTCGTTCACTTGCCAAAGACCGGCAGTGCTCTGCGGCTGCGGCGCCATGCTGAGGTTCTTTCGCGCGGATTCAGCCGACAGCGGATTGTTGAACTCGAGCTGCGCTTGCCCGGCGGCAAAACGGCCCGTGTCTTGGTTGCTGAGCCTCGTGAATGCCAACGGTTTGAAGGTCGAGATGTATCCGCTGAAAGCTTGCGCGCTCGGGAGGTTACCGCGCGCCGGCAGCACGCCTTGACCGATGCGTAACTCGTAGTCCGCGCCTTTCGCCAACGGCGCGGCAGGCGTCACGCTGTAGACCCACGGTCGCGTCGAGGCATCGTATTGATTTTGTGGTTGATCCTCGTCGCCGGGCGGCGGACTCGCTAATTGTGCTTGCTCGATTGCGAGCGCGACGGTTTGCTTCGTTCCAGTCTGGATGAGCGAGGTATGGGCGCGAAACGATTCCAGGTTCAGTTCGGCGTTGGCGTGGATGCGCCAGGTCGGCTTGAGCGGTGAAGGCGTCGCATCGCCCTGGTTGTCGGGATTCGGGCCCGGTAGATTGCTGAAGCGAAGCGGCACGGTCGTGAATGTCCAGGCCAGATCGGAGGCCAGCCGATGTCCAGCGAGATCCCGTAAGCCCGCCTTCACCGTGATGCGAACGCGAGTGGCGATCGGCAGCGCCTCGTCTTCTTCAAAGCCCACCATCCGTGGCGTGAGGAAGCGGAAGCGCCCCGGAATGGTCGGATCGATGACAAAATATTGAAGCGTTGCTTGTTCGGACGGCGTTTCGATCGCCTGAAGCGGAACGAGCGGATCGGCAAAGATGATGCGGATCTGCGCGAGCGTTCCCGCTTGACCGGTCGGGTTGATCTGCTTGATCCAGGCCGCGGGTTTCAGGCTGGGCAGAGGGGATACGGCGGGAAGCGCTTGGGGAGGCGCAGAGCTTTTCCCGGAGGTGCATGCTGCCATAACCGCGAGCGCCGCGACGAACAATAACAAAACTGCCGTAGCGTAAACTGCGTGGCACAGGCGTTGCATGAGTTGCCTCCCGCAGTGCGAATTTCGCGAACAGCGGCCGCCACCTGTCGCCGGCAAAAAATGCCGCTTGCAAAAATCTGCGGAAGGCGCT
>DATGHT010000378.1:0-3057 GCA_035307865.1 Candidatus Eremiobacteraceae bacterium
AAATCACCGATCTAAGGCAGGACCAACAATGCAACGCGAATCGATCTTCCGAAAAATTCATGCCGACTGGCAGGCGGTCTTCGAGCGCGATCCGGCCGCGTGCAACTGGCTCGAGGTATTGCTCGCGTATCCTGGCTTACACGCGGTCTTGGCGCATCGCTTCATCCATCCGCTCTATCGCTGGCACGTCCCGGTCATCCCGCGCGTGCTCTCTCATTTCGTGCGCTTTCTGACCGGTGTGGAGATCCATCCGGGCGCGCAGATCGGCGCGGGCATCTTCATCGATCACGGCATGGGCGTCGTCTTCGGCGAAACCACCGAGATCGGGCGCAACTGCACGTTCTACCAAGGTGTGACGCTTGGGGGTACGAGTCTGCAGCACGGTAAGCGCCATCCGACGTTGGAAGACAACGTCGTCGTGGGAGCGGGCGCTGCGATCTTGGGTGCGATCGTCGTCGGCGAGAACTCGAAAGTGGCGGCAGGCGCGGTCGTCGTGAAATCGGTGCCGCCCAACAGCACCGTCGTCGGCGTGCCCGGCCGCGTGGTTTTCCAGGACGGAAAGAAAGTAGAAGAGCCCATCATCCCGCAGGTGGACATGCCGGATCCCACGACTGACGCGCTGGCGGCGGTCAGCGCGCGCCTGGACGCACTTGAAGCGCGCGCGAACGCTCTTGAACCCAGGCATGGCACTCCAACTCTATAACACGCGCACGCGCGCGCTCGAGCCGTTCGCGCCCTTGGATGCGGCGAACGTCCGCGTCTACGTGTGCGGCATGACGCCCAGCTTTCACCCCCACCTCGGACACGCGCGCACCTTCATCACGTTCGACGTGCTGGTGCGCTACTTGCGCGCGAAGGGTTACCCCGTCACGTACGTGCGCAACGTCACCGACATCGACGATCGTATCATCGATCGTGCCAACGCAGACGGTTTGCCTTGGGATGAGGTCGTGTCGCGCTACTATGGTGAGTTTGAGGAGTGCGCGCGCCTGCTCGGCATGCTCGAGCCGGATTTGAGCCCGCGCGCAACCCGGGAAATGCCGTGCATCATCGAGCTGATCGAGCGCTTGGTGGCGCTGACCGTTGCTTACGAAACGGGCGACGGCGTGTACTTCTCGGTGGAAAAATTTCCCAACTACGGACGCTTGAGCCGCCGCAACATCGACGAGCTGCGCGCCGGCGAACGCGTGGCGGTGCGTGAGGAGAAGCGCGACCCGCTCGACTTCGCGCTCTGGAAGAAGGCCAAGCCGGGCGAGCCCACCTGGGAGAGTCCCTGGGGCCCGGGCCGGCCGGGCTGGCATATCGAGTGCTCGGCGATGTGCCACCACTATTTCGGGGACCAGTTCGACATCCATGGCGGCGCGATGGATTTGGTTTTTCCCCATCACGAAAACGAAGTGGCGCAAACGGAGAGCGCGACGGGCAAAGCGCCGATGGCCTGCTTCTGGGTGCACGCGGGGCTGCTGCAAGTGGACAATCAGAAGATGAGCAAGTCGCTCGGCAACTTCATTCCGCTCAAGGATTTCCTCGCGAGCCACCCGCCGGCGGCGATCCGTTACTTGTTCTTCCAGACGGGCTATCGCAAACCGTCGAATTTCACGCCGGCCGCTCTCGACGCCGCAGCGAAGGGCCTGCGTGGATTGTACGAAGACTTGGCGAAGTTGCGATCCCAAGCCGAACCATCCGAAGCCTCGCCCCCGGCGATCGTAGCACCCGAATTCGATGCTTTCATGGATGACGACTTGAATACGTCAGGCGCACTCGGCTGGTTGCAACGATTCGTCCGCGAGCAGCGCGACGGCGCGCCGGACGGCACGAAGGCGCGCCAAGCGATCGCAGTCGTGGAACGCTGCTTAGGCGTGCTTGGCCTGCCGGCGAGTGCGGAAGCAGCCGGCTTTGCGTCCGCGCCGGCGCGCGGGCTCAACGACCGGCAACGCGGCGAGCTCGTGGCAATCGCCGGTGACGGCAGCGGCGATGATGCGGCGCTTGTCGATCGCGTGATCGCGCTGCGCAATGAGGCGCGAGCCAAAAAGGATTTCGCCGCGTCGGACCGCCTGCGTGACGCGTTGGCGAAGGCCGGCGTGAGCGTGCGCGATTCAAAAGCGGGGACCGAATGGAGCTTCGATGGCGGCGCATGAGGAGATCATCTATGGTCTGCATGCAGTCGCGGAGGCGCTGAGCGCGGGCGAGCCCGTGCGTCGCATCATCATCGGCAAGCAGCGGCAGTCGGATGCCAAGATCAAGCCGATCGTCGACGCCGCTCACGCGCGCAACGTTCCCGTCAGTTTCGAATCCGGATCTGCGTTTGGCGCGGTACACGGGCGCAACCACCAGCACGTGATCGCCCTGTTGCGGCCATTCGTGTACGCGTCGTGGCCGGAGGTCCGCGCGCACGTTCGCGACGCCTCGAAGGCTTTGGTGCTCGTGCTCGATCATCTGGAAGATCCGCAAAACTTGGGCGCCGTGTTACGGAGCGCCGAAGGTGCCGGCGTTACTGCCATTGTGATGCCGGAGCGGCGCAGTGTCGGGGTGACGGGCGCCGTCCGGCGAGCGGCTGCCGGCGCAGCCTCGCACCTCAAGATAGCTCGTGTCCCGAATATCGTAAGGGCCCTGGAGTCCCTCAAAACGGATGGCTGTTGGGTAAGTGGGCTATCGCTGGCTCCCCAAGCAGTCCCTTACAACCAGGCGGACTACGCTCCTAAGACCGCGATCGTGCTCGGTGCGGAAGGCAGAGGTCTCTCTCGCTTGGTGGGCGAGCGGTGCGACTTGTTGGTGCGTATACCCCTGCACGGGAGGGTAGCATCGCTCAACGCGGCCAGTGCGGCTGCTGTGGTATTATTTGAGGTGGTTCGCAAACAATGACGCAGGCTACCAAAACGCGATTGTGACGGACTGGAACAAGCGAAAACCACGTCCCAATCCTTGACGAAACCGACATGCGAACATATAATCGGGAAGGACTGCTGGGCGATACCGCAGTTCGAGAATTTGGGGGTTAGAGAGACATTTTGGGGGCACTTCACCCGGTAGAAGATACATTTGACTACAGTGAGCGAG
>DATGHT010000379.1:0-2130 GCA_035307865.1 Candidatus Eremiobacteraceae bacterium
TTCCGTCGATCGCAGTTACTTGCGTGACGGTCACGCCGCGTACACTGCGAAACCCGAGCTCGACAAGGCGATCGACGAGCGCCAAGTCAGAACTCGCGCGGTCTACGACGCGGGCATCATCCGGCAAGCCGATCGGCGCGCCGGTTTCCAAACACAGCGCGAGCGACTCGTCTGAAACGACGACCCCTTCCCCGATCTCCGCGCAATCTTTGAATGCACCCGCGATGCCGGCGTTGATGACGAGCTCGGGACGGCTTTGCGCGAGCGCGCGTGAGACGGACGCGGCAGCTTCAACGGGACCGACGCCGGTAACGAGCATCTCGACATGCGGCTGCGATTCGAAGAACGCGAGCTCTTTGTTCACCGCGCACGTAACCAGAATCACGGCACACCGATAAATTTGTGCGTTTGCAGCGACAGGCGAAAGCGTCCGGGATGCGCTTTCGCATATTCGAGCGCGAGCGCGACGTTCTTTGGCTTGTTACCTTCGGGTTGCAACAGCACGCTCGGTTTGTCGGCGAAGAGTTCGAGCCACTGTTCGGGCACGCCGCCGTTCACGATGAGCTTTACCTCATTTGCGCGCTTGGCCATGCGCGCGTCCACTCGCTCTTTCGGAGAGACGCAGAGCCAGACGTCCGGCGGCAGCTCCATGGCGATAGTGCCATTCGATTCGATGTGAACGCGCCGCCCGTCGCGCCGGAGCGCCTCAATAAGATCGGCGGCCTCGCGCTGCGCCAGCGGCTCGCCGCCGGTCAACACGACCATCGGACAGTCCTTACCCAGCTCGCGCACTTTGGCGACGACGTCGTCGACGCTCGCGAAGAACTTTAGCGAGTAATCTGTATCGCAGAAATCGCACGACAGGTTACAACCTGCCAGGCGCACGAAAACGGCCGGCGTTCCCGTGAATTCACCCTCGCCCTGAATGCTGTAGAAGATCTCTGCGAGCTGCAGCATCATGAAAAATCGCTCTTGCGTAGGATGGCGCGGGCAGTATCGGTTTCCCACAAGACGAGCTCGTCGAGCGCCGGCAGCACCGGATGCAAGCGCTTCCATATCCACATGATGATGTGCTCGCACGTCGGATTTTCTATGGTATCGTTGAGCGACGTATGATCGAGGGCGTCGATGACGTGCCGATCGACGATGGCTCCGAGAACATCGAAGTCCTCAATCATTCCGCGTGCGGCCCCGTCGGTTTGCAACGGACCTCTTACCGCGACTTCGAGGCGATACGAATGGCCGTGCGGCCGCGCGCATTTCCCCAAATGGAACGGGAGCGTGTGCGCCGCCTCGAATCTAAAGCTCTTACGAATTTGCATGACGGTAGGAAGGCTGGACTTTGGCTATGTGTCCTCGCGTGTCATCCTGCGGCTAGGACGCTACGGCGGAAATCAGCTCGATCGTATTGCCGGACGGATCGCGAACATAGAGAGATAGCGATTTCCCCTGGGGGCCTTCCTCTTCGCGTTCCTCGGTGATCGCGACATCACGGGTGGCGAGATGCTTGCGTAGCGACTGAACGTCGCGCGGTCGGATCGTCAGCGCAAAATGATCGAGGTTGCGCCCACCCTCGACGCCACTTTTAGCCCAGGCGCCTCCCGGTGAGGTTACGTCGACGAGATCGATGTGAGAACCGCCGGCGCGTAATTCAGCCATCCCGAACTTCGGCAGACTTTGCTCCACCGTACAACCAAGAACATTTTCGTAGAATGCGAGCGCCTCGGACATTCCATTAACATGCAGTAAAATGTGATCGATGCCCGTGATGCTGAAGGGCGGCTTGGCGGTTTCCACGCGGTTAGAGGGCGCCGCGGGGTCCCATTGATTCCAGGCGCTTCTTGAGATCGGCAAGGAAGCCACTCGCGACGTACCCGTCCACGACGCGGTGATCTAGCGATAAGCACGAGTTCATCATGTAGCGGATCGCGATCGAGTCGTCGTCTTGCACCATCGGTCGCTTTACCACGGTTTCCATCGTGACGATACCCGCTTGGCCCGCATTGATGATCGGCGCCGACGCCAGCGAGCCGTTCGCGCCGGTATTGTTGACGGTGAACGTGCCTTCTTTAAGGTCGTCGGTCGAGAGTTTATTCTTGCGCGCGCGTTCGATCAGATCGCCCGCCGCCA
>DATGHT010000380.1:0-2781 GCA_035307865.1 Candidatus Eremiobacteraceae bacterium
AGCGCCGGCGCGCGCTGCCGCAACCGCGTACTTCGTCGTCACTCCGGCCCGCAGCAGCGCCGTTACGCGGCGCTATGCGGGCACTTCGCCCACCGGCGCAACTCCGGAAACCGCGCCGATGCGCGATCTTGCGTTAGCTTCCTCTCCTCACCCCGCACGCCCAGCTTTGAGAACGCGGCTTGCTCAAGCAATCGCTCGAGTAAGCGGCGTTCTCTTCTGGGTGTGGATATTCGGTGCGCTCATCCTGCTCGCGCGGGTGCTATTTCAATTGCTGCTCCTCACCCGAGCAAAACTCATGGTCACGACATCTGGGCTGCCGCAGGCCCTGAGCGGCCAAGAGGATTCCGGCCGGCGCTACGCAGTCGGACTTTCCGACAGCGTTGCGGTTCCTTGCCTGCTGGGACTGGTCAAGCCGGTCATTGCCATACCTCGTTCGCTCGCACGCGAGCTTTCGCAGGGCGATCTCAAACGCATCATCCTCCACGAGTCCGCGCACGTCCGGCGCCGTGACGACTGGCTCAATTTGTTCGAACAGCTCGCGCTGGCGATACTGTTTTTCAGCCCTGCCTTGCACTTCATCGGCCGCCGTGCGAGCCTCGAACGCGAGATTGCATGTGACGACCAGGTCATCGCCTCCGAGGACCGGGTTTTCTATGCGGAGTGTTTGTCTGCACTCGCCCGGCGCGCGAGACTGAAGCACGCATTTGTGGTTCCGGGTTTCTTGGCCGGGCGGCGGCAGCTGCTGGTCCGCATCGAGCAGCTCCTCGATCGCAAGCATGTTAGCGCGGCATCGCCGGGCAGCTTGCCCTACGTGATCGTCGCGTGCATAGCCGCACTGGTGATCGTGTTGTGTCAGATCGGGATTCCCGCGCTGGCGGCGGCGCCGCTCGTTCCCCAGGCCACGACAAAAGATTTCGTGATTCGGCCGGCCGCAAAGACAACGCCCGCCATCACAAAGACGGTCACGGTCGTCGTCCAAGCCAAACGCGTCACGCCGCGCGGGGCTCGCGTGCCGGTCAATCCTCAAGCCGGCGGTCATGTGATCACCGTGTCTTCACCCCTGCGAGAGCTCAGAAGGTCCATTATCATTTCGCTGAACAAGGTGGAAAAGACGAAGCGGATCGAGGTTTCCGCCGCCGCTCCAGCTCCGATGGCGATGGGCGTTTCAGCCTCGGGCGCGGCTGCCAGCGGAAGTGCGCTGGCGATGTCCGGCAAGCGCATGGTTGTGTTGTCGGGCGGCTCGTGGCTCGACGCGCAAGCGCCGCCCAGAAGTGTGGATCTGTCGGTCACGGCGCCGGGGCCCGCCGCGACGGTCGTTTTGCCTCCGGCACCTCCGTCGAAACCCAAGCCCGGCAGCAAAGGTAACGTCATCTTCGTCATCTATTCGTTGCACGACGCGCAAACGCTGATCGATCACGGCGTGACCGACCAATACATCAAAGAGCTGCAAGCCGCCGGTTACACGGTTCTCAAAGTGCAAGATCTAACTGCCTTGGCAGATCACGGCGTGAGCGCGGCGTACGCGGCTGAAGTGCGCGCCGCCGGCCTGCGTGCCTCGGTGCAGGCTCTCACGGCCCTGCGCGATCACGACGTGAGCGCGGACTATATCAAGAGCATGCGCGCATTGATCCATTCCGAAGCCGATTTGAAGGCGATGACGACCCTGCGCGATCACGACGTCAGCGCCAGTCTTGCTCAAGCCGCGAGCGAGCTTGCGCGCAGCCGCCTCGACGTGAAGGCGTTGACGCAGTTCAGCGACCACGGTGTCACAGCCGATTATCTGCGCGGCATGGCTCGCTATCGTTACTCGTTCCCGAACAACCAGTTGCCCGACATCGCCGTCAAAGAAATCACCGAACTGCGCGACCACGGCGTCACCACAGAATACATCGCGTCGCTGGCGGCAGCGGGCTATTCGGGATTATCCGCGCACGATATCATTCGTCTCTACGATCATGGCGTCAGCGCCGAGTTCATTGCGCGCGTCCGCCGCACACACCACAACACGCTGTTCTCGGTCGACGAACTCATCCGCATGTACGGCAGCGGCGGTCACTGAATACGGGGATGCCAGCCAGCTGACGACCCAGCCACAGCTCATTCTCAAGATAATCCACTACTTCGGAGCTGAAAAAAGGCACCCTAAAGTCCCGGCCCCCCAGCGAAACGGAGGCAGCCAAGCGTGCGTTGAATAGGGTAGCTAGGCTCAGGTGGGCTCCAGGTGCAAGCTCATTCGCCTGACAGGAGCTTACGATGAAGGATCCGATGGGACGGCTGGGCGTTATGCTCGCCGTTGTTTTTGTTTGCGGGTTGGCCTGCGCGCCTGCGCGCGCCGACGACCAAGTCGGCGTCGCTCGAATCAGCGTGCTGCGCGGCGGCGTCACGATCCAACGCGGCGATTCGGGCGATAGTGTCGCGGCTGCATTGAACGCACCCGTCATGGTCGGAGACTATCTCACGACCGCCGGGGGCGCCCGTACTGAGGTGCAGCTCGACAATTCGAATTTCGTACGGGTCTCATCGGATGCGCAATTGCGCTTCACGCATTTGGAGTCGAACGACCACGCCCTGCAGCTAGCAGAGGGCACCGTCGAATTGCGCGTGCTGAGTCTCAACGACTCCAATCCCGAAGTGGATACGCCGTCGATCGGCATCCGGCCCGATGAAGCCGGCCGTTACCGCGTGACCGTGACGCACGATGGCGACACGATCTTCACCGTGCGCTCGGGGCGAGCCGATCTGCTGGCGCCCTACGGCACCCAGACGTTGGCCGCAGGTGCG
>DATGHT010000381.1:0-5293 GCA_035307865.1 Candidatus Eremiobacteraceae bacterium
CAATGGATTTTCTGCCGGCGCGGCGCAGGCCGCGCCTGTCGCAGCCGCAATCGTCAAGCACACGGTGCCGTGCGGTTTCGCCGCAGCCGACTCATCACGGGCGGCGCTCGTCGCCGCGCTCGGGGCGGATCCGATTTCTGCGTTCGGCGGTATCGTCGCCGTGAATGCGCCCGTGGACGAAGCGAGCGCCGAAGTGCTCAAGCCGCGCTTCTTGGAAGTGATCGCTGCGCCCGAGTTCAGTGCCGGCGCGCTCGCACTCCTCAAGCCGAAAAAAAATCTGCGCATCGTGACCTTCGAGCGTTCGCTGCCCGGTCTGTTGCGCACAACGCTCACGCTGCGTTCAGCCTTAGGCGGTGTGCTTGCCGAACGCCCTGATCCCGCGGCTGCGCCGGATGAGTGGCGAGTGATGACTTCACGGCAACCCTCGCCGCAGCAATGGCGCGATCTGCTTTTTGGTTTCGGTGCGGTGCGCCAGGTAAAGTCGAATGCCGCGGTCGTCGTGAAGAACCAAACGGTATTGGGCGTATGCGGCGGTCAGACCAATCGCGTGGCGGCAGTCGAACTGGCTTGCAAACGTGCGGGCGCTGCGGCGAGCGGGGCGGTGCTGGCGACCGATGGGTTCTTCCCCTTCGCCGACGGCGTGGATGCGGCCATCGCGGCCGGGATCACCGCCGTTGTTGCGCCGTCAGGTTCGATTCGCGACGACGAGATCGTCGCTGCGGCACAGCGCGGCAATATCGCGCTCGTGTTTGCCTCGCGGCGTTACTTCTTGCACTAAGGCAGCCGCCTGACGGCGGCGTGCGCCAATTCATACCGTACTTCCCCGTTGCGCATCTGCGCGCGCAGCGTTCCGCTCACGACGACGTTCGAACCGGCGGGTGGCGTCGTGCGTTGTGCAGCGAGGACGTCGAAGCCGACTGCTATGGTGTCCGCCGCGCAGCACGCCATGATGCGGCGAGAGACCGTCGCGGCTTGGCCGCCGCTTGCCGGCGTCCAGGTACCGCTCACCGTGAGCGTCGTCCCCAACACCGAAGCCGGATCCCGGTCGATGCGGTCGAGCGCTGCGAAGAGGTCGCCCGCGAAGCGGCCGCCGACCGACGCAGTGACCACTCCCCGCGGGGGATCGATGGGGCCGTTCGGCAATGCGAGCCCAGCCAATAACCCCATGGCAAAACTCGCCAGTTGTTTGCGCCACAACGCGCTTTCTTCAAGCGCAGTGCCCAGCCAGACGAGCAAGAAGAACGCCGCCACCAAACCTTCGAACCAGCGCGCGCCGATGGTCAAATACTGGTCGAGCCCGCGTGCGCAGCAGCAGAGCAGCAATCCGGCGCTGCACGCCAGCAACGGGTTGCGCACCTTATGCGGGCGAGCGAGCGAGGACAAGGCAGGCGCAACACGTTGCGAACGCGGCGCATGCGAAAGCGCAGGCAGCGGCGAGACCGCCGAACTGCTTATGAAGCAAAATCATTTGGCGCACGTCAAAGCACTGGGCGGCCATGATGAACGCGAGATGTTCGGCCGGAAGATGAAATAGCGAACGCGCCAGCAGCGCGTCGGAGCTGGAGCAGGGTGACAGCAACGCTCCGGCGAGTGCCGCGGACAGGATCGAACCATGCTGGACGAACGCGCGCGGCGCCAGAGCCAACAGCAGCGCCGCCACCGCAGCCGAGATCGTGAAGCTGCGCAGACCGGCTTGCACGAAGCCTGCGACGCTCGCACGAGGTTCGCACGAACAGTCTCGCGGCGGACTCTGGCCGGCAGGCGCGCGCGAACTTGAGCCGTCGATCCGCGCCCACACGCCGGCGGTGAGCGCAGCCGCGATGAAGCCGCCCAGAATTCGAGCGAACAGCAGGCGCTCGCCGAGAACGCGCGCGGTGCAGAACAGCGCCACCACGTTGCAGCATGCGCTCCAACTCAGCGTGAACCCGCTGAGCCAGACGGGCAGCGTGCGCAGCGCTCCCGCATACGACACCAAGCTGCAGTCGCAACCCGAACATGCAGCCGCCACGCACGGCAAGCTGTAACGCAGCCAACGAGCAACGCCACGGCGAGTTTGCCAGAGCGCTTGCAGCCGGCTTGCGGCGAGCGCTGCGAGCGCTCCGCCCGCAAGGTATGGTGCCGCACCGACGAGCAGCGAACACCAGTAGAGATACGCCCGCCACAGCGCGTGCTCACTCGGCGTGACCGTGCGTGCTGCGACATCGGGAGGCAGGGTGCACGCGAGGACAAGACTCACGAGCGACACTCCGACGAAGCACGAACGGCGTAGTGCCTGCGGCGACGCGCTCCGCAAGTATGTGAGCCGAGGATGACGAAGGAACGGCAGCGTTGCACACTTTGACATCAGGCGTTTGCAAGCGGTTTTTAGTGCCGCTTTGGTTTAGAATTCTTTGAAAGACATCACCGCGCCGCGCGGCACATTCGATATCCTTCCCCCGGAGTCGTCGCAGTGGCAAGTGCTGGAGCGCATCGTCGACGAGGTGTGCGGACGCTTTGGTTATAGCGAGATCCGTACTCCGATCTTCGAGAGCACGGATGTTTTCGTGCGAACGATCGGCGTCGGCACCGACATCGTCGACAAGGAGATGTATACGTTTGTCGACCGCGGCGACCGAAGCATCACCCTGCGTCCGGAGCTGACCGCTCCCGTCGTACGCGCTGCGCTGGAGCACAACTTGCTGCAGACGCTGCCTCTCAAACTCTACTACCGCGGCCCGATCTTCCGGTACGAGCGCCCGCAGAAAGGCCGGTACCGGCAAGCGCATCAGTGGGGCGTGGAAATTTTCGGAGCAGCGGGGCCTGAAGCGGACGCCGAAGTCATCGACCTGGGTTTGGAAGTGATGCGCGCGATCGGCATCACGGAGTACCGGCTTGAGATCAATTCGCTCGGCTGCGAACAATGCCGCGGCCGCTTCCGCGACGTGCTCGTGTCGTTTCTCACTGCGAGTGCCGCCGACTTGAGTGAGGCGAGCCGCGAACGGCTGAGCCGCAACCCGCTGCGCATCTTGGATTCGAAAGACGAAAGCGATCAAGCCGTGCTCGCGCGGGCCCCCACGATGGAAGGCTACTTGTGCGAAGCCTGCCAACAGCACTTTGCGCAGCTGCGCACGCTGCTGGAGGGCATGGGAATCCGCGCACTGCATAACCCGCACATGGTGCGCGGCCTCGACTATTACACCCGCACGGTCTTCGAAATCAGTTCGCGCGCGCTCGGCGCGCAGAACAGCGTCTGCGGTGGCGGGCGCTACGACGGTCTCGTGCAAGCGATGGGTGGTCCGCCGACGCCGGGCGTCGGACTCGCGATGGGGATGGACCGCATGCTCATGCTCGCCCGCAGCGCCGGCCTGGGAGCGGGTCAAAACGGACGGCCGCGCGTGGACGTCGCATTCGTCGCCTTGGACGAGGAATCGGCGCGCAGCATCGTGCCGCTCATGCACGCCGTGCGGTTGCGCGGCATCGCAGCAGACATGGATTATACGCGCCGGAAAATGGACAAGCAGCTTCGCGCGGCGGGTGAAAGCGGCGCCCGGTATGCCGTCATCGTCGGAGAAGATGAACGCAAAAAGGGTGAGGCCACCATTCAGAATCTAGCCACGCGCGAACGGTCGCACGTGGGTTTTGACAAAGTCGAAGCCGAGCTGGCGCATCGGTTGGAGAAATAGGTACCGGTCGCGATGGAACTCGACAAAGAAGTGCTTGACGAACTCGTCGCGTTGATGCAACGCGACGGTTTGGATAGGCTGCGCGTTGAAATGGGTGACTTCGACTTGGATTTGCGGATGTCGCTGCCGGTGGCTGCCGCACCGGCGCCGTCCGCCAAGCACGCCGCGCCGCCGCCTTCCGTCGCTAAATCCGAAACCGTCGCGCCGGCCAACGTGCGTAAAGTTTTAGCGCCGCTGGTGGGGGTGTTCTACCGCGCGCCCGCGCCGGGCGCGAAGCCTTTCGTGGAAGTCGGTGACCAGGTGTCCGCGGGGCAGGTGTTATGCATCCTCGAAGCGATGAAATTGATGAACGAGATCGTCAGCGAGCATAGCGGCAGCGTGGCGCGCATCTGTGCCAAAGACGGCGAGCTCGTCACCCTGCAGCAGGAGCTGTATTGGATCGAAACGTGAACGTGCCCGCGCGCACGAAGCGTTTTGAAGATTGCATCGCCGAACGGGAAGGCATGTGGCGCTGGCAAGAACATGCGCAACCCGTCGAGCGTACCGTCGACGCGATATGCACGGCGTTGCGCAAACATGGCAGGGTCTATTTTTTTGGCAACGGCGGCAGCGCCGCCCAGGCTCAGCACCTGGCGGCCGAACTGAGCGGGCGCTTCTTGCTCGACCGCGAGCCGTGGGCAGGCCTGGCGCTTTCCGTCGACACCTCCGCCTTGACCGCCATCGCGAACGACTATGGGTTTGAGAACGTGTTTGCGCGCCAGCTTGCCGGTTTGGTGCAGCCCGGCGACGTGGCGGTGGGATTGACGACTTCCGGGGCTTCAGCCAACGTGATCGAGGCGCTCAGAGTAGCGCGGGCGCGCCGCGCCGTCACCATCGCCTTCACAGGCAACGGCGGCGGTCCGGTGCTCCAGTACGCCGACATCGCCCTCGTCGGCCCCGACGGACCCTCCTGGAAAGTGCAAGAAGTGCATTTGGCGCTCGGGCACATCGTGTGCGAGCTGGTGGAGCTTGCGCTGGCAGGTTCGTGATGCCGTCCGTACCCGAAGCGCTTCGCCGCGCCGTTTTCTTGGATCGCGACGGCACGTTGAACGTTGACACGGGATACGTGTCCGAGCCGCAAGCGGTGAGGCTTATTCCGGGAGCTGCGCAGGGAGCGGCGCTGCTCGCGGCCGGCGGTTATCTGTTGGTCGTCACGTCGAATCAATCCGGGATCGCGCGCGGTCTGCTCAGCGAAGAGCAAGCGAATGAAGTCGACCGCAGGGTGCTGCAGCTACTGCGCGAGCATGGCGTCGCGATC
This sequence comes from Candidatus Eremiobacteraceae bacterium, assembly GCA_035307865.1. GTDB lineage: Bacteria > Vulcanimicrobiota > Vulcanimicrobiia > Eremiobacterales > Eremiobacteraceae > JALYZS01. Next base: position 4,960 of record DATGHT010000381.1, read on the forward strand.
GACCACGTGTATCGCTGTCCGCACCTGCCGGCAGGCACGGTCGCGAAGTTTGCAATCGAGTGCGACTGCCGCAAGCCGAAGCCGGGGCTGCTGACGCGCGCTGCACGGGAGCTGGGCATCGATCTCGCGCGCTCGTGGGTCGTGGGCGATCGCGTTCGCGACATCCAGGCGGGCCTCGCCGCAGGCTGCCGCACCGTTGCGGTGCAGAGCGCCGGACCGGCGCACGCCGGTGAGTTCATGCAATTTCCAGCGGGCACCATCCACGCAAAAACGCTCACCGATGCAGCCCGCATCATCCTCGGGGCGCCGGCATGAGCGCCCTGACCACCGGCAA
>DATGHT010000382.1:0-4617 GCA_035307865.1 Candidatus Eremiobacteraceae bacterium
ATTGCCGCGCTCGAGGGAGCGTTGTTTGATGTGGCCCAACGCCGCCTCGGATGCACCGGCACGCGCCGGCCCGGATTGCGAGCATTGATAGAAGAGCCCGTCGTCCGCGAGGCGCAAGCCGCTTGGGTTCGAGAAAGTTGCGAGCTGAACGTGCCCTGCGGTGACGTCCATGGTCCGTCCGACAACACGGGCCAAGACGAGACCGTTTTGATCGACGGTGAAAGACGCGCAGCCGCGTGGCAGCCGCACCCCTTCGAGCGCAGCGCCGTTGGGCAGCCGCAGCCGGCCGGCAGCATCGGGCGAGAAGTTGCCGGCGCGAGTGAACGCGCGGAGACCTTGCGCCGTGCGCACGACGAAGAAACCGGCGCCGTCGACCGCGAGATCGTTCTGGTTGTCCGTGAAGTCGAGGCGGCCTTGGGTGAAGAGCCGTTGCGGCTGCGCCGCTTGCGGGGCAAGCAGGCGGCCACCGGCGGCGATGAAGGGCGCGAAGTCGATGCGGCTCGCGCGAAAGCCGGGAACATCGACGTTGGCGAGGTTGGCGGTGATCGTGTCGAGCAGCGCCTGCTGCACCGCCATGCCGGCGGCAGCGACGGAAAGCGTGCGATTCACGAGCGGGCCCGCGCGACTTCGGTGGTGGCTCGTTTGAGCGTCTCGTCGACTCGCTGAATGGTTTTTTGGTTGGCCTCAAACGCGCGCTGGGTCGCGATCAAACTCGTCATTTCCGCGATGGCGTCGACGCTTGGGTCTTCGAGATAGCCCTGCTGCACGCGCGCGCCGGCGCGCTGCAAGATTCCGCCTTGCGGCGCGACCGCGTAGCCGAGCGCGTCGGTCGCAGGGTCGACGAGCTGGACGATACGCAGCCGATCGGCGCCCACGTGCACACTGCTCACGCGGCCATCGACGTCAACGCGCGCACCGGACGGGAAGCGCACGGGTCCGAGCGAGCCCAAAATGCGGTGCCCGCGGCTGTCGCACAGAAATCCGCCGGCGTCGCGCTGCATGCGCCCGTCGCGCGTGTAGCGTACGCCCGCCGGCGTCGCGACCGCGAAATAGCCGGAACCGACGAGCGCAAGATCCGTGTCGACGCCGGTGCGCCGCAGCGGACCTTCGGCGCCGCTCGCGCTGATCGTCGCGTGCAAGCCGTCGGAGAAGGCGGCTGCGTGGGTTTCAAGCGCGTGGTAGCCGGTCGTCGCGGCATTGGCGAGATTCTGGCCGATCACCGCAAGACGTTCGGCTTGCAATCGCATGCCGTCCGCTGCGCTGGTCAAGGAGTCGGGGGCATCCATGGGAATCGTAGCCTCCCCTCAATCGTGGAAGGCTACGGTAGCGGCGCTATTTGGACGGTTGCGGTGTTAAGTTGTGTCCGGAATGTGAACTACGGCTGCGGTTGGGCCGCATCCACCGTACTGGCAAGCAGGCTGTGGCCGGTCATCACGGCCGGCTGCGGGAGGTCGAGCAGTTGACAGATGGCGGGCGCGACGTCCGCCAACTTTCCACCGCCCGCCAGGCGCTCGAGCGGCGCCTTACTGACTGCGATGAATGGCACGGGGTTGCAGGTGTGCGCGGTCAGCTCTTTGCCGGTCGCCAAGTCCACCTTTTCCTCTGCGTTCCCGTGGTCTGCGGTCACCAACAGAACGGCATTCGCTGCGAGCGCAGCCGCCTCGAGCCGGCCGAGACACTCGTCGACGACTTCCAACCCCGCGATGATCGCTAGCCACTTGCCGGTATGGCCCACCATGTCCGGGTTGGCGTAATTCATGACGATCAGCGGATAGCGTCCCGAACGAATGCTCTCCACGGCCTTCTCGGTGATCTCTCGCGCGCGCATCTCCGGCTTCTTGTCATAGGTGCCCACCTCACGCGCCGAAGGGACCAGAATGCGGGCTTCGCCCGGGAACGGCTCCTCGCGTCCACCGGAGAAGAAATAGGTGACGTGCGCGTATTTTTCGGTCTCAGCCAGCCGCAGTTGCGGCAGCCCGGCGTCTGCGACGACTTCGCCGAGCGTCCAGCGCTCGAAGATCTTGCCATACATGACCGGGTTGGGAAACGTCTCCTCGTAGAGCGTCATGAGCGCGAACAGAAAGTCAGTGAAACGTTTGACGGGAAACTCGCGAAACGCCGGATCGGAAAACGCGCGCGTCAATTGGCGTGCGCGATCCGGTCTGAAGTTGAAGAACAGGCATGCATCGCCGTCCTGCACGATCGCTTGGGCTTGACCGATGATCACCGGGCGCACGAATTCATCCGTCTCGCCGCGCGCATAGGCAGCCTGCAGCGCCGCCTCGATCGAGGGAGCCGTGTCCGCTTTGCCGTTGACGAGTGCGTCGTAAGCGATGCGCGTGCGCTCCCAGCGTTGATCGCGGTCCATCGCGTAGTAGCGGCCGCACAGCGATGAGATCGACGCTTGGCCCAATGCCCGGCAGCGCGCCTCAACGTCTTGCAAATACGGCCCCGCGCTTTGCGGCGGGGTATCGCGGCCGTCTAGAAAAGCGGCGATCTTCACCGGCACGTGCGCCGCGGCGGCTGCGTCCATGAGCGCATAGAGATGCTTCATGGAAGAATGGACTCCACCCGGCGAAACAAGACCGAGCAATTGCAGCGTGCCTCCGGTCCGGCGCACATGGGCAAAGCATTCTTGCAAGACGGGGTTGAGCGCAAAAGTGCCATCGTCGATGTCGTGGTCGATGCGCGTCACGCTTTGCAGCACGACGCGGCCGGCACCCAAGTTGAGGTGGCCCACTTCGCTGTTGCCTTGTTGGCCCTTCGGCAGCCCAACCGCTTCTTCGGCAGCGCCGATCTCCGTATACGGGTAGCTCGCGGCGATGCGGCGGTAGTTCGGCAGATTTGCCGCCGCGATCGCATTGCCGCGCGTCTCCTGCGAGCAGCCGAAGCCGTCCAAGACGCACAGCACGACGTTGCGCCGCCCGTCAGCGGGCATCGAGCACTTGCGTTCCGTTTGCGATGAGCTGCACGAACTTGCGCGCGTCCAAGCTTGCGGATCCGACCAAGCCGCCGTCGATATCGGGTTGCGCGCAAAATGCGGCGACGTTGTCGGCGTTCATCGACCCGCCGTAGAGCACTCGCACCGCGCTCAAGCCGCCGGCCGCGCCACGGATGATATTGATCGTCTCGTTTGCCGATTCGGGGCTGTCGGCCAGGCCGGTCCCGATCGCCCATACCGGTTCGTACGCGATGACCAGCACCGCGCGTTCCGCGTCGCTCAGTTCGCCGAGCCCGTCTTCGATTTGGCTGCAGACGCGTTCGCGCGTGTGGCCGGAGCGGTTTTCTTCCAGCGATTCGCCCACGCAGACGATCGGCGTGATGTCTTGCGCCAGCAGCGCAACGACTTTGCGCGCCACGTCAGCGTCGGTCTCGCCGAACAACCGGCGCCGTTCCGAATGGCCGACGATGCAATACGCCGCACCCATCTCCTTGAGCATGAGCGCACTGACCTCGCCGGTGTACGCGCCTTCGCGTTCCCAGTAGCAGTTTTGCGCTCCGAAAGCGATCGTCGTGCCGGCGAGTTCCTGGCGCAAGGTCTCGAGATCGACGAACGGCGCCAGCAACGCGATGTCCGCGCTCGGCACGAGCGCTTCGGCAGCGGGCACGAAAGCCTGCGCGTACTCGCGCGCCTGCGCAGGCGCTTTGTGCATTTTCCAGTTGCCGGCGAACAGCGGGCGCCGGCGTCTCACACGGTGGCCTTCGACTGCAGGGCCGCGACCCCGGGCAACTGCTTGCCTTCCAAATACTCCAGCGTCGCGCCGCCGCCGGTCGAGATGTGTGTCATCTTGTCCGCAAAGCCCAGCTTGTGAGCGGCCGCAGCCGAGTCGCCCCCGCCTACCACGGAAATGGCTCCGGAGTCCACGATGGCTTGCCCGACCGCCTCGGTCCCCGCTGCGAAGGCGTCATATTCAAAGACGCCCATCGGACCATTCCACAACACCGTCTTGGCTTCTAAGATGACTCCGCGATAGTCCATCGCCGTCCCCGCACCGATATCGAGGATCATGTCGTCGGACCCCACTTGATCGATTTCGACGTCGCGCGTTTCAACATCGGGCGCGAGCGCCGGCGCGACGATTGCGTCCTTGGGGAGGTGCACGTCGACCTTGGTCGCGGCGTGCTCGATTTTGTGCATGATATCTTTGGCCGGCTGGAGATCTTTGTCGCGTAAGGATTTTCCAACGTTGAATCCCTGCGCCGCCAGCAACGTGTTCGCCATGCCGCCGCCGACGACGATCGCGTCGCACAGGGTCAAGAGCCGCTCGATGACGCCGATCTTGTCCGCCACCTTCGCGCCGCCGAGCACCGCGATGAAGGGCCGCTTGGGATGATGCAAGATCTCGTCTAAGATTTCGATCTCACGCGCGAGCAGCGGCCCCATATAGGACGGCAGGAATTGTGTGATTCCGACGGTCGAGGCGTGGGCACGATGCGCAGTGCCGAACGCATCGTTGACGTAGATATCTCCCAACGCGGCCAGCTGGCGGGCAAAGGCGGGATCGTTCGCTTCCTCACCGGGATGGAAGCGCAAATTTTCGAGCAGAAGCACGTCGCCCTCACGCAAGGCGTCGACCGCCTGCAGCGCTTCGGGACCGACGCAATCGCGAGCCGCTC
>DATGHT010000383.1:0-5418 GCA_035307865.1 Candidatus Eremiobacteraceae bacterium
ACGTAAGTGATATTTGGGTCGTAGCAAGCAGGCCAGGCGCGACGCCGCGCCGCGTCTCAAGGTCGTCTGCAGTCCTAGACGTACCAAGCTGGTCGGCCGACGGGACGCGCCTCTCCGTTTTGGGTCACCCCGACCTGCGCAGCCCGGGGCGCGCAACGAGGCTCGGATTTCTTGCTGCAAGCGGCGGCGACCCGGCGTTTGTCACCGATCCCGAAGCGCTGAACTTCGCATCCGTGCTCATTGCGGTCGGCCACGGCGGCTAGCTGCCCGAACCAAAATGGATCGATGACGGGGTCATCGCGCTCGCCAACGAGCGCGGAAGACAGAATCTGTATCTGGTTCGAGACGACGGCTCCACGACGCCTGTGACCCGGGGCAACCAGTGCGTGTTCAGCTTCGATGCTTCGGCAGACGGCTCGGTCGTCGTCTTCAGCGCGGGCCGCTTGGACGATCCCGCCAACGTCTATGTGGCGCGCAATGGAAACGTCCGCGTGCTCACCGATCTCAATCCTTGGCTGCGCGAATTGCGGCAGCCGGCGATCGAGCCGTTCACCTACCGTTCCCCCGACGGCACTACGATCGACGGCTGGCTGATCCACCCGCCCGCGGTTGCGCGCGCAGAGCCGCGGCCGCTCGTGCTGCTCGTACACGGCGGTCCTCACTGTGCCTATGGCTACGCTTGGCTCCGCAACGGTCTGATGTACGCTGCGCACGGCTACCGGGTGCTCTTTGTCAACCCGCGCGGCAGCGCAGGTTACGGAGAGACCTTTGCGCGGGCGATCCACCCCTTGCAAGGCGATATCGACCAGGTCGACTTGCTGGCCGCTGTGGATGCGGCGGTAGAACGCGGCGGCGTGGACGAGCGCCGGCTGGCGGTGACCGGCGGATCCTACGGCGGCTTCATGACTAACATGCTCGTCAGCCGCAGCGACCGTTTTGCATCCGCGGTCACGCTGGCGTGCATCAGCAACTGGATTTCCTACTACGGCACGGCCGATTACGGCTGGATGATGGCGTGGGAGTTCGACGACGAATTCTGGAGCGCTCAGCAGCGCTACGTTTCGCAGTCACCGCTCACCTATGCCGCCAAGATCCAGACTCCGCTCCTCATATTGCACGGCGAGGACGATTTGCGCTGCCCGATCGAACAGGCCGAGCAGATGTTCGCCGTGCTGCAGCGGCGTGGCGTGAAGTCAGAGATGCGCCGCTATCCGGGAGAACCGCACGGCATCGGCAGCCGCAGACCGACGTTCGCGGTCGATGCATTGCAGTCGGCCATCGATTGGTTCGATGCAACGCTCGACAAGCAGAACGTTTCCTAGGACTTGTTCGTCAACGAAGCTGACCGCCGAGAGGGTTCGTCTGCTAATCGCTTCTGTAACTCCGCGACTTCGGTAACACGCGCGAAGCAGCTGTTCGCGCGGCACAGGTACGCAGCCGCAGGCTGCGCGTCGTAGCCGAGACGCTCCAACCGTGCTCCCTCCGTGCCGGGATCGATCGGGTCGACACGAAGCGGAGGGACGGCAATGCCCAGCGCCGTGCCGCGCAGCGCGCACGTCTCAGCCGCGGCTGGATTTCCAACGATATGAACGTCAACGGGGGGATCGAGCGCGTCGAGCACGGCCGAAGCATAGCTGGCTGCGAACAGACCGTAGGATTCGTAGTGCTGCGCGTAGCGCTTGAGCATGGCCTTCGCCCGTTCGGCGTACTGCATTTCGCCGCTGAAGGTGGCGTAGTCCAAGAGCACTCGTGCCAAGATCGAATTCTCCTCGAAAGGGGCGGAAGGGTCGGCCACTTTTCCGGGATCGCTCACATCTGCAATCCGGTCGAGATACGTTTCGGCCTGCGGATCGTAGAGCACCTCGGCCTGCCCGAGGAGATCGCGCGCTCGTTCGAGCCACGCGCTGTCGCCGCTCACCGAAAATGCGCACAGCAGCGCCCGGCTCATCCAGACCTGATCGACCAGTAGTCCGCGCACGTGCGGCGCGCCGTCGAAGTAGCGGCACATCAAGCCGCCGCTGCGAGACTGCGTCCAAAGCGCCTGCACGATCTCAAGACCGCGCTCGTGCCAGGCCGCAACATCGGCCAGCGAGCCGAGCAGCGGCGCGCCCACCAGCAACGCGCAGGCGGCCTGTGCATTCCAGGCAGTGTAGATCGTGCGGTCGACGTAGGGCGCATGCAGCCGCGCGCGCGCGTCTGCAGCGAGAGAGTAGTAGTGCTCGTCGGCGTCCTGACTGCCGCCGTAGCCACGCCAGTTTGCGTTCCACAGGTGGTCGTCGAGGTAGCGTTTGACATCGACCGCCACCGCGCCAAGCTTGCCGTCTGCGAACATCGCCGCGGCGCGAGCGCACGCCCAGAGCAAGCCGCCCAAATCTTCGAGCATCTTTTCAAAGTGCGGCACGCTGAAATCCGGTGTCGTCGAGTAGCGGAAAAATCCGCCCAAGACGTGGTCGTACATTCCGCCCTCGGCCATTGCGTGCAAAGTTTTCTGTGCCATATTCTCAGCGCGAGCGTCGCGCGTGCGTGCCCAGTCGTCGAGCAAGAAATGCAGCACCGGCACATGTGGAAACTTTTGATCGCTGCCAAAGCCGCCATAGCGCTCGTCGAAGTCAGCCGCGATCAGCGCGAGAACCGTCGGCGCGGTGGCCTCGTCCAGCTCGCTGCCTTGCGGGGTGAGTGCGCGCGCCGCGCGCGCGGCTTTGATCTCTTGCACGCGCTTGACGAGTGCCAACCGGTTTTCCGGGTTCCCGTGGAAGCCGTCGACTTGTTGCAGTACTTGCCGCATCGTATCCGGCGGCATGTACGTCCCGCCGAACAAAATCTCACCGTCCGGAGAAAGCAGCGCCGTCGTCGGCCAGCCGCCCATGTTGTAGCGCGCATTGACATCCGGGCGTTGATCGTTGTCGACGCGCACGGGCACAAAGCGCTCGTTGATCAAGCGAATGACGCCGGAGTCGGAATACGTCGTTTCATCCATGACGTGACACCAATGGCACCACACCGCGGAGATGGCGAGCAGAACCGGCTTGGCTTGCTCCTTCGCCGCCGCGAAGGCGGGTGTTCCCCATTCTTGCCATTGGATTTCGTTGGCGCGATTCGGACGGGGCGAAAAATGGAAAGCGCTCATTTCGCCGTGCTTCGGTCTGCCAAAGGCACATTACTGGTGAGGAAAGCCGCAGCGCAAGGGCGCATGTGAGGACAATGAACCGCGCGGAGATCTCGCCGCTCGGTGACGCCGCCGTCTTGGTACAGGTGGGGCTTGCCCTCGAGCCGGCAACCGTCGAACGCGTTTGGTCCGCGTATGCCGCGATCCGCGCAAGCCTGGGGCAGCACGTTCGCGACGTCGTGCCGGCCTACGGCTCGGTCACCGTGTACTTCGATCCGGCGTCGACCACCCTGGCGACGATCATGGCGAGCGTGCGAGGCGCGCTCGAGCACGCACGAGTCGCACCGCCGCCGCGCGCCCGGTCGTTTGCGGTGGGCGTGTCGTTTGCGCCCGATGTCGCGCTCGACCTCGCGATGGTCGCGCAAGAAGCCGGGCTCACGCAGCAGACGCTCGTCGAGTTGTTCTGCGCAGCCGACTATCGCGTTGCGTTCCTTGGTTTTACGGCGGGGTTCCCGTATTTGCTCGGCCTGCCGCAGCGCCTGACCGTCAGCCGGCTCGCCTCGCCGCGCCAACGCGTTCCGGCGGGCAGCGTCGGTATCGCAGCGGGTCAATGCGGTATATATCCGCGTGAAACGCCGGGTGGCTGGAAAATTCTCGGCCGTACAGCTTCGCCGATTTTCGATCCAAGCCGCAGCGAACCGGCGCTTTTCCGGCCGGGAGACGTCCTACGGTTTTTCCCGGCTGCGAGCTTGGCTGCCGCGATCGTCGCGCAAAAAGGACCGGCTAGCCAACGGTGAGCGTCACGGCGGACGTTCGCATCCTCGTACCGGGCTTGCTGACGACTCTGCAAGATGGCGGTCGCGCGCGCAGCGGTGCGTTCGGAGTGGCGCGCGCGGGTTTCGCCGACTGGTGGAGCGCAGGCGTTGCAAATGCGTTGGTGGGCAACGCCCGCGACGCGCCGCTCATCGAAACGACGCTCACCGGAGTGCTGTTTGCAGTGACTCGCCCGGTTCACATCGCGGTGAGCGGTGCGGATGCGGACGTCACGGTCAACGACCACGCTGTCTTGCTGTGGCAAACCATTGCGCTGCGGGCGGGCGACCGCGTGGAGGTGAGAGCGGCGCGCGCGGGCGTGCGCAATTACGTCGCGTTCGCCGGCGGCATTCGTGGGCGCCGGGTTTTGGGCAGTGCGAGCACGGACGTCACAGCCGGTTTCGGCGGGCTGGAGGGCCGGCCGCTCGGAGCAGGCGACAGCCTCACGCTCGAGCGCGCAGGCGAGAGCGAGCCGCCGCAAACGCGACACGTACCGTCCGGCCAACTCCCCACGTGGCGCAATGACGCGGTGCTGCGCGTGGTCACTGGACCGCACGCCGGCAACCTCGCCGATGCGAACCAAATGTTGGGCGCCGCGTTTTCGCTGACGCCGCAATGCAATCGCCAAGGCGTACGCTTGCGGGGAAATGCGATCGTGGGGAAACGCAGCTGGGATGCGTTGTCGTTCGGCGTCACCGACGGTTGCGTGCAGATCAGCAACGATGGCCAGCCCATCATTTTGCTGTGCGAACATCAAACCACGGGAGGCTACGGGGTGCCGTACGTCGTGATCAGCGCCGACGTGCCCGTGGTCGCGCAACTGCGTCCGGGCGATCGCGTGACATTGCAAGCGGTGAATCAGGCGGACGCGGCAAAAGCATTGACCGAACGCATCCGTCTCTCGCGCGTGCGCGCGACCGACAAAAGGGAAGCCTGACGTGGCGACTTCCGCTATCGACCTCAATGCCGACGTCGGCGAATCCTTCGGCGCGCGACGCCCCGGCGACGACGAGCCGCTGTTCGCGTATGTCAGCTCCGCCAACGTCGCTTGTGGTTTTCACGCCGGGACCCCAGCCGTGATCGCTGCCACCATAGAAGCTGCCATCGCCCATCAGGTCGCGGTCGGAGCGCACCCCTCCTATCCGGATCCCGCCGGCTTTGGCCGCAAGACGATGCACTTGTCGGCCGGGGAGCTGCGCAGCGTCATCCTCTATCAGCTCGGGGCGGTAGAAGGCATCGCGCGTTCCTACGGAATCAAGCTCGCACACGTGAAGCCGCATGGCGCACTCTACAACGACGCCGCGACGAACGCAGCGCTGGCGCAGAGCATCGCCGCGGCAGTCGCGAGCTTCGATCGCAACCTCATCCTGGTCGGACTCGCCGGTTCCGCATTACTCTCCGCCGGCAAGAACGCGGGCCTACGGGTCGCAGCCGAAGCTTTTTGCGATCACACGTACGAGGATAATGGTTTGCTGCGCAGCCGCGCGCACGCGGATGCC
>DATGHT010000384.1:0-9443 GCA_035307865.1 Candidatus Eremiobacteraceae bacterium
CCGACCAAGCCGCCGTTGCGATCGACAATGCGCGCCTCTACGACGATTTGAGCCGAAGCTTCCGCGAACTGTCGGCGGTCAAAGCCCAAAACGACGAAGTGCTGGAATCGATAGCGTCGGGGGTCATGGTTTTCGACGATCAAGACGTCATCACACAATTCAATCGCGCCGCCGAGCTCACGTTCGGCCTCTCCGCTTCGACCGTGGTCGGTCGAAATGCGCGTATCCTGAACACGTGGTTGCCGGGATTCACTTCGTTGCTCGAGCAGCACCGATCCGATCCCTCGGCGCGAATGCAAGTCGAGGTGCCCGGCCATCACTTCGTGCGCGGTCCCTTCGTCTTGCAGGTCACGTTCTTCCCATTGCGCGGTTCATCCGCAAGCGCGGGCAGCACCGCCGCAGTCATCAACGACCTGACGGAAAGCCGCGCGCTTGAGGCCGAAAACCAAGCGCAGCAAGCGAAGAGCCTACGCATCGCTCGTTCGTTCGAACGCTACCTGGCACCGCACGTCGTCAGCAGCCTCATGAAGGACCCGGATGCCGTTGTGCTTGGCGGCACGCGGCAGACGGCGACCATGCTGTTCGCGGACATTCGTGGTTTCACGGACCTCTCGGAACGATTGCTGCCGGAAGAAGTCGTCGAGCTACTGAATCGCTACCTCGGTTCGCTCGTGAACGTCGTCTTTGCCAACGGCGGGCTGCTCGACAAGTTTTACGGCGACGGCGTCATGGCGGTGTTCGGCGCGCCGCGCGCCGGCGACGACGACGCCCTGCACGCGGCGACCACCGCGGTGCAAATCCTCGAGCAGATCAGTCAACTCAATGCGGCCCCGGGTGTCGCCGGACCGCTGGCAGTCAGCGTCGGACTGGCGACGGGCGATGTCGTCGCAGGACACATCGGCTCCGAGCGCCGGCTTGAATACACGGTCATCGGCGACGCGGTCAATCTGGCGTCGCGTCTGCAAGCGATCGCGCAACCCAATCAGATCTTATGTGACGAGCGAACCTACGAACGGATTCAAGGACGAATGTCGGCAACACGGCGCATGGCTCGCATCAAGGGCAAAGCAGGACTGACGCCCGTGTTTGCCATCTCGGGGTAGGACGTGGCAGAGAAAATCGCCGATGCGGGGCGCCTGACGCCCGTCCAAGCGGTCGGCCCTCTCGACGACACCAGGCGTAACGCCGCCGCCACGCTGTGCGGCGCCGCAGTCGGACTGCTCGGCTGCAATGTCGCTGAAGTGTACGTCTTTGACGAACAATCCAACGCCTACGTCAGTCTGGCGTCCAATAACGACGGGGATCCGGTACCGCCTGCGTCGCCGTTGCCCGCGGACAGCGTCGATGCGTTTTTTTCCGGACGGTCGGACGTGGCGGCCATTGACGACGCCAAGATGCTCGGCGTGCCGTTCGACACCGTCGCACACCGCCTGTATGCCGCTTCGATGCTCATCCTGCGCATAGGTCTCGAGCGGCGTCCGCTCGGTTTGATCGTCTGCGGCTACCGCGTGCAGCGGCCGCTTTCCGCGGCAGGAACCGCGACGCCGAATTCCTTTGCGCGAGTAGCGGCGACGACACTCGATCTCGCGCGGCGCATTGAGAACGCATTGGATAGGGCCGATCGTCTCGCGGCATTATTGGACAGCGCCGCACGCTTTGCAGGCGAACTCGACCTCGAGGAGCTCTTCACCGCAATTCACGAGGAAGTGGCGCGCCACATGGATGCGCCTTCATTTTTCGTTGCGCTGCAGAGCCCGGACGCCGACACCTTACGCACCGAGTATGCGATCGAAGCCGGAACGCGGCTGCACGTTGATGCGCTGCCGGATAAGGGCGGGCTCGCCTATCGCGTCTTTACGACTGGTCAACCCGTTTTGCTCGAACCAACCGCATTGGCCGCCGCAGACCCCGCGCAGCCACCCAATGGCCTAGGCACGGTGCTGATCGTGCCGATGCGTTTGGGCGAGCGCATCATCGGCGTCATGTCCGCGCAGTCGAAGCTCCCGAATGCATACGGCCAGCACCACATCGAATTTTTGCTGGAAGTAGCCGAGCAGGCCGCGACGGCAATCCAAAACGCCGGCGTGCTGCGCGAGGAGCGGCGGCGCATGGCAGAGCTTGCGATGCTGCACCGCGTGGCCGTGCTGACCAGTTCCGAAGCGCAGTTGGATCGCATCATGGCCGCCGTAGTCGTCGAAGCCGCGGCGGTGTTCCACGCGGATGCAGCTTCCATCGCACTGCAGAACGAGCGCGGCGATTTCGAGCTCGCGGCGACGTTTGGACTCTCTGAAGAATACCGCAAACAGCGCCGCTTGGCGGGTGACGCGCTGCGCGAGCTGTATGGTGACCCTCCGAAGGAGCGCTTCATCGGCCCCGATCAGCTCGAGCTGCTCGGCCAAACAGACCTCGTCGCGGCGGAACGCATTCGCAACGTCTTCCTCATACCGCTGACATATCGCGGCCGACTGGTCGGCAGTTTAGCGTTGCACGGGCGGCAGTCCATCGTACGCCTCTCCAGCAGCGAAGCGCGCTTGGCACAAGTCTTTGCCGATCAGGTCGCCGCTGCGATGCACCGCGCGCAGGACGCGCAGACGCTGGCCGAGCGGATCGAAGACTACGATGTACTGACACGCGTTGGACACGCGCTCGTCTCATCGCTCGACGTCCATTACGAACAGATCCTCACCTTGCTGCGCGACCAGCTCGGCTACTCCCATCTTGCGATCTTCTCGGTGCTGAAGGACACGGGGCAGCTTCGCCTCGAGGCGAGCGTCGGCTATCCCGACGCCGTTTCAAAGGTCGAGCTGAAGCCAAGCAGCGGTCTGGTGGGAATGGTGGCGTCCGGCGGCGATATGGTGTACGTTGCCGACGTGCGCAGCGATCCGCGTTACCTGCCCGCGACACCAGAAGTCCGGTCGCTCATCGCCTATCCGCTCAAAGTGCAGGACAGCGTTTTGGGCGTGTTGAGCGTTGAAAGCCCACAGGTCGATAGATTTGCCACTCGTGACCGGCGCCTGCTTGCGACCGTCGCGGACCAGGTCGCCATCGCCGTTTCCAACGCCCGCCAATATGCCATGGCGACCGAACGGCTCGGATCGCTTGAGTCGGCCCGAGCCAAGACCGAGGAGCACGCGCGCTTCTTGGAGCGCAGGCAAGAAGAGCTGCAGCTTGTCGGCGAGGTCGGCGCGGCAGTCAGCTCGACCCTCAATTTGAATCGCATGTTGACCATTGCCGCGGAGAAGACCGCCGGCGGCATGCACGCGGAGCGCTGCATCATCAGCATGTACAACGAGGAGCGAACCGAAAGCGAGGTCGCCGCCGACTACTGGAAGGGCGGGCAGGGCCCGAGCCTCGTCGGTGCCCGCTTCCCGGTGCGGCGCGACTCGAAGCTGCTGCGGTTGCTTGCCGAGCAACGCGCACTCTCGACCGAAGACGCCCAAGCCGACGAACGCCTTGCGGGCAACCGCCAAGAGTTCTTGGAGCAGGGCCTGCGCGGCTGTGCGATCGCCGCCATTCGCGCCGAAGGACAATTGATCGGCAACATCGTGGTCGGGTCCACCACGGAGAAACGTCAGTTCAGCAAAGAACAGCGCGGCGTGCTGGAAACGATCGCCACCCAGCTCGCCCTCGGCGTGCGCAACGCTCGCCTGTACGAGCGCGCGCGCGAGCGCGCCAATGAGGACTCACTGACCGGTCTTTTCAATCATCGCCACCTGCACGGCCGATTGGAGCAGGAACTCATGCGCGCTCAACGCGCGAACCAACCGCTGGCGATCGTGCTCTTCGATCTCAACAACTTCAAGGCGTTCAACGACAACTATGGCCACCAAGCCGGCGACGAGGTGTTGCGTTTCATGGCGACGATGCTAACGCAAAGCCTGCGCGGCACGGACATCGCCGGACGCTACGGCGGCGACGAGTTCCTCGTCATTCTGCCGCAATCCGATGAACAGGGCGCGCGCCTGCTATTGGAGCGGGTGCGCCGCAAGATCGAAGAGCAGGCTGAAGCGGGTTTCTTACCGATCCCGATCGAGTTGTCGGCCGGTATCGCGGTCTATCCGCGCGACGGTGAGAACAAACGCGATCTCGTCGCACGCGCAGACGCGGCGATGTACGCCGACAAGCGCCGTCCTTCGTAGCTCTCTTAGCGTTTGCTGAACTGGAAGCGTTTGCGGGCGCGTTTGCGGCCGTACTTCTTCGATTCTTTTTCGCGCGGATCGCGAGTGAGAAAGCCGGCCTTGCGCAATACCGGACGCAAGCTTTCGTCCATGCGCACGAGCGCCCGGGCGATGCCGTGCCGGATCGCGCCCGCCTGACCGGACAGACCGCCGCCATGCGCCGTGATGGTGACGTTGAAACGCGCGGTGCTGTTGGTCAACTCCAATGGTTGGCGCACGACTTGCAGCAGCGATGCCCGGCCGAGGTATTCTTCCACCGGCCGGCCGTTGATCTTGATGACGCCCTCGCCGAGCGCCATGCGGACGCGCGTCACCGCGCGTTTGCGACGACCGGTGGCTGCGAAATTCGGGCCCGTCTGTGCTGTCATGCTATTCCTTGCAACTCTTTCGGCTTTTGCGCTTCGTGACCGTGCGCGCTGCCGGGAAACACGCGCAAGCGCTTCATGCGTGGTGCGCGCAAATGATTGGTGGGCAGCATACCGCGAATCGCCGTTTCCACGATGCGCGTCGGATTCGCCGCATGGACCTGCTCTGCCGTCCGCCGGCGCAATCCACCCGGAAACTGCGAATGCCGGATGTATTCCTTTTTCGACCATTTCTTGCCGGTCAGATGGATCTTCGCAGCGTTGATGACGACGACGAAGTCGCCGCTGTCGGCATGCGGCGTATAGCTGCTCTTATGTTTGCCGATGAGCACGCTGGCAACGCGCGCCGCGAGGCGGCCAAGCGTCTTGCCATCCGCATCGACGACGTACCATTCGCGCTGGACGTCTTGCTTCGCGCTGAGTGGGGTTCTCATTACCGTACCTTGATGTTGTGAGGAAGATAGAAAGCCGGCAACGCTTGGGAGCGCGCCAAACCTAGATTTTACCTGACGGCCTACCGGCAGTCAAGCATGCATTCTTGATGAGACTCTTACGGACGGTACGTTATGGTCAAACCACTCTACTCCTGCAAACCGCTCGAACGGGTGTGTGCGATTGTTCGCATACAACTTTGGTGCTACGCTTCAGATGGACATTCGAGGGCTTCTTGTGCTCTAACAAGGAGTGTCATCAACATTTCGGATCGATCCAGCATTGCGTTTGAGCACACGCCCCCGCGGCGGCGGAAAACGCAGAGGATAATGACATGATTGAAGCTATCGCCAGTAAGTGGTGGCTGCTCTTGTTGCGTGGATTAGCAGCGATCATCGTGGGTATTATCGCATTTGTCCAACCAGGCGCGGCTCTCATCGCACTGGTGCTGGTGCTGGGAGCGTATTCCTTTATCGCCGGCGTGATCGCATTGACGGCGGCAGCAGCCGGCGTTGCGGGCAATCGCTGGTGGGCGCTGCTTCTTGAAGGCGTCGTTGGAATCGTAGCGGCTCTCTTGATCTGGTCGTGGCCGATCGCAAGCACCATTGCATTCGTATACTTCGTTGCGGCCTGGTTGATGTTGACGGGTGTCGTGCAAATAGCGGCCGGCGTGCAGTTGCGTGACGTCATCAGCAACGAGTGGTTGTATATCCTGGGCGGTCTTATTTCCATCGCGTTTGGCGTGTGGGTCTTCCGCAGCCCGGCGCAGGGCGCTATTGCCACCGCCTTTTTATTCGGTTGGTATTTCTTACTATACGGGATTCTGCAGACGGCGGTCGCCTTCCGACTTCGCTCGCTTTACGGCACGATCGCGAAAGCTGTGAAGGCGATGTAGTCCTTTCCTTTGCAAAACATAGGTGCCACGACATGATCCCATTGACCGACGTCTCACGGCGGCCGACGTCCTTCCCGATCGTCACGCTCGCTATCATCTTCATCAACGTCGTCGTCTTCATACTTGAGCTCGCGAACGGGGACGCCTTCGTGGCGAAGTGGTCACTAGTCCCCGCACACATCGCCGCCGGTCAGAACCTGATCACGATTTTGACGGCGATGTTCATGCACGCCAGCTGGTCGCACATCATCGGCAACATGGTATTCCTCTGGGCTTTTGGACCGGTGATAGAAGACGCGATGGGTCCCTGGCGTTACTCGATCTTCTACCTCCTGGGTGGGGTTGCAGCGATGTTGTGTCAAGTTGCGTTCGATCCCCACTCGACGGTTCCCAACCTCGGCGCAAGTGGTGCGATTGCTGCCGTCATGGGAGGGTTCTTGGTCACCTATCCGCGCGATCAGATCCGTGCGATCTTGGTCATCTTCATTTTTGTGCGCGTCACGTACATCAGCGCTGCGCTGTTGGTCGGCGGCTGGTTTCTGCTTCAGCTGCTGAGCGTTGGCCCGATCGCCAGTGCACAGGCTGGCGGGGTGGCGTATCTGGCGCACGTCGGCGGCTTTATCTTTGGGGCCGTTGCTGCCAGACTGTTTGAAGATCCTCAGCGTATCGCTCGGCAAAAGGTAGCAGCTCTCTTGTAGGCGAGCGCCTATTGCGTTAACGTCGAGGCCGCCTCAATCGGCTCCGCGTAGTGGACCTTCGTGAGATATAACCCATGAGGCGGCGCCGTGAAGCCTGCCCGCTCGCGCTGCCGCGAATCCAATGTCTCGGCGACGTCAGCCGGCGTTCGTTTACCGCGCGCCACCTCGACGAGCGTTCCCACGACGATTCGCACCATGTGGTGGAGGAAGGAGTCCGCCGTGACGTCGAGCTCGACATGTTCGTCTGCCGCCGCGATGCTGAGGTTGCTGATCGTCCGCACCGCGTGGCCGTTGCCGGGAGCGAGCGCGCTGAAAGCTGCGAAATCGTGGGTGCCTTCCAGCAGCGCCGCTGCCGCGCGCATGGCGTCGAGATCGAGTCCAGCGCTCACGTGAAAGACGCGCAGCCTTTCGAGTGGCGAGGGAGCCGTGCGGTTGAGGATGCGGTAACGATAGCTGCGTGCCAGCGCGTCGAAGCGCGCTGAAAAGCCGGCGGCCCGCTCCGCCGCGCGCAGCACTGCGATGCGGCGCTCGCGCAACAGCGCGCTCGCGGCGACCGGCAAACGCTTTATCGGAAACTCGCTCGTGGTCGCAAAGCTCACCACTTGGCCGGTCGCATGCACGCCTGCGTCAGTACGTCCGGCAGCGACCAGCTTGACGGCGTGACCGAGCAGCAGCGCGAGCGCCCGCTCCAGTTCGGACGCGACCGACGGCACGCCGCTCTGCCGCTGAAAGCCGCAATAGTCCGTGCCGTCATACTCGACGATCAGCGCGAGCGTCCGCACTCGCGCCACCTAGACGCCCGCCGGACGCTGGACCGCTAAGACTAGGTACTGGCTCGGGCCGAAAATGCGTGGAAACCCGGAATCGCCGCCCCGCGTCGATCCGCTATCCTTGCAGTGCGAGGCGCAGATGCGCGTCTCGAGCCGCAAGGGAGAACCTCGATGAACGAACGCGTGAAACCAGAGCAAGAATCGAACGATCCGGTGCTGGGGATGAGCAAAGTCATCCGCTACACGTCCGAAAACACCGGTCATTTCGGGGGCTGGGGTCCGAAGATTCGCCTGTAAAGCAGACATCCGATGCTACACACTCTACAACGTGGGCGCCGCACTCGCAACGACGGCGCCCGCGCTCTTATTCCGGCTTTTGCAAGGGGAAGATCAGGACGTCGCGCACGGACTCCTGGTTGGTGAAGAACATGATGACGCGATCGATCCCGATGCCGATGCCGCCGGTGGGGGGCATGCCGTACTCGAGCGCCTGCACGTAATCCCAGTCGGGTTCGGGCGCCTCGGCATCACCCGCTGCGCGCGAGCGCGCCTGACTGTTGAACCGCTCGCGCTGGTCGTCCGGGTCGTTGAGTTCCGAAAACGCGTTGGCAAATTCCATGTTGGCCACGAACAGTTCGAAACGCTCGACCAGTTCCGCGTCGTTCGGGTTCTTTTTCGCGAGCGGCGACAGCAGCACCGGGTAATCGGTGACGAACGTGGGGTTGATCAAATGCGGCTCGACGGTCGCTTCGAAAAGCTTGTCGACCACATGGGCGTGGCTGCTTTTCGGATCGAGCGTGATCTTCAGCCGCTTGGCGGCCGCGCGTGCCTGCTCTTCCTTGAGCACGTCGTCGCGCTCCAAGCCGCCCCAACGCTGCATCGCCTCCAGGTACGGCAGCTTTGCGAACGGTCGCTGCAACGAGATGATGTTGCCTGCGTACTCGTGTTTGTCGTAGACGGATGCTGCGCCGGCGGCGGTGGCGATGATGTTCTCGCACAGCTCCATGATGCCGTTGACGTCCGTGTACGCCTGATAGAGCTCCAACATCGTAAATTCCGGATTGTGCGTCCGGTCGATGCCCTCGTTGCGAAAAATACGCCCGATCTCGTAGACCTTCTCAATCCCGCCCACGATACAACGCTTGAGATTCAACTCGGTCGCGATGCGCAGCTGGAGCTGCACGTCGAGCGCGTGCGAGTGCGTGAGAAACGGGCGCGCGTGAGCGCCGCCGGCGACGCTCAGCAGCGTCGGCGTTTCGACCTCGACAAAGCCCTGCTCGTCCAAGTAACGGCGCACGGCGGCGATGATCCGGCTGCGCAGCAGCATCGTGTCGAGCACCGGCCGGTTCACCATGAGATCTACATAGCGGCGGCGGTAGCGAAGCTCGGGATCGGTTAAGCCGTGCCATTTTTCCGGCAGCGGGCGCAGCGCTTTCGACAGCACGCTCAAGCGTTCTACTGCGATCGTGAGCTCGCCGGTCTTGGTGCGGAATGGTTCGCCGGAAATGCCGACGACGTCGCCCCGGTCGAGCAAATCCACGGTGGCAAATGCATCGCCCATGGTTTCCGCGCGGAAGTAGAGCTGGATCCTGCCGGACTGATCCGCAAGGTCGGCAAAGACGATCTTTTTCCCCATGCGCCGCAACGGCTGCAGGCGGCCCGCCAGCTGCACCCGCGCGCCCGCATGGTCACCCGTCTTGAGGCCGTCAAACTTGGTGCGAGCGTCGCTGATCGCGTGGCTGCGGTCGAAGGTGGTGACGCGGAAGGGATCGAGGCCGGCATCACGCAGAGCGGCGAGCTTGGCGCGCCGCGCCCGGATCAGCTCAGTTTCGGTTGCGCCGGTCTCTTCGGCGTGATCTACTTTCTCGATTTTGGGCTCTTACGGTTGGCGCGAATGCTGACGACCTTCAATTGGATGTCTCCACTGGGCGCGGAGGCGGTGACGGTCTGGCCCGGCTTGGCACCAACGAGCGAACGCCCGATGGGTGATTCATTGGAAATCTTGGCATTCATCGGATCGCTTTCGGCGCTGCCGACGATCGTGTATTCGGCTTCCACGCTGGTCCCCAGGTTGCGGACCTTGACCGTGCTGCCCAAGTGCACAT